>DAHVOF010000083.1 GCA_027318945.1 Actinomycetota bacterium
ACGAGAGCTGGCACAGCTACTTGGAATGAACAAGACTACCTTTTCAAAACAGTTCAGGCTTTCCTTCGCCAAAGTCGCAGAATACCAGAGGCGCGGTGTAGTCCACCTCCATGCAGTCATCCGCATTGACTCTGCCACCAAAAACCTCCAAACCCCCCCAAGGGCTGTTACCGCACCAATGCTCATCAACGCCATCACCTCCGCGGTAGCTAAAGTTTCGGTTCCCTATCCCGGTGGCATCTCCGGCTTTGCGCGCTGGGGTCCTCAGTTAGATGTACGAGGGATCTCGAATGAAAAAGAGTACATCTCCGAAATTGCTTCTAAGGATACCGACGACATTTCAGAACCAACTTCTGGGTTGCGTTCAAGAAAAATTGCCAACTACATAGCAAAATACGCCACCAAATCCACAGATGACAATGGCGCGTTGGACCGAAGGTTGCATAGTCTTAGTGATCTGGACCAGAGAGGGGTCACGGGTCATCTGCGCCGAATGGTTGAGACGGCATGGGATCTTGGCGGACGACCTGAACTGGCGTCGCGACGATTAAGGGCGTGGGCACACACGCTCGGCTTTAGGGGACACTGTATTACGAAATCCCGCCATTACTCGGTCACCTTTGGTTATCTGCGAGCCGAACGTCAGGCTTGGCAAATAAAGATGTCTTCCACACCTGAGGTAAACCACCAAAACGACCAAATAATCAGCAATTGGAAATGGGTTGGAACCGGATGGTGGAACAGCGGAGATCTGTGGCTTACAGAGCTTGGTGCTCAGCACAAAGCTGAATCGCGCCTACTCGCGAGAGAAGCCCAGTGCATTGATCTTATGAGACTCGGCGAAGCCGAGATAAGTGGCTCAGCCGCAGAATCTTCGAGTCAGGAACCCCCATCATGACCAGTAGCGATTTACCGGACGATTCAGTTTACGATGATCCGCAAGATTCGAAACAAAATATGCCCGAGCCACTAACGAAAGAATACACTTGTACCACACAGGCTCAAGAGCTGAAAGGTCTAGCTCGAATACAGACGCGTTCAACACTCACCGTTGAAGAGACGGCTGAAATACTCGGTCTATCAAGGGCCTTCGCCTATGAAGCAGTGAGTCGAGGCGAGATCCCTTCTATCCGCATAGGACGTCGCATTCTTGTTCCCAAAGTGGCACTAGAGCGGCTGCTAAATAGTGCCGAAAAGTCGTAGTTACCAACTCGAATCTCATCTCTAGTATTTGCACCTTCTCCACACCAAACTTCTCTGCTTTTCAGCCTGCGGGAAGCTCCTTTGAGTCCTTCAAAGGTGAAAGCACCTCTCCCATAATTGCAGCAGCTGCAACGTCTCGCTCTTCAATGAAGTGGCTGTAGACACGTAGGGTAACCGATGGGTCGCTATGTCCTAGCCTTCCGGCCACGGTACGAACATCGACTCCTGCGCCAATAAGTTGAGTTGCTGTAAAATGTCTCAAATCATGCAGGCGTACTCGGGGAGCGCCAACCGCATCACGCACCCGGATGAAGAAGTTCGTAACGTTATCTGGGCGAAACGGAGTGGTGGACTCAACGAAGGGAGAGAATACAAAGGCGTCGTTTGGCGGAACTGCTCCTGCCTCCATCGCCCAGCCAGTTGTATTCGCGCGATGCCTAGTGAGAAGCGCAACACCTACGGGATCAAGTGAAACCCGTCTCGAACGGTCAGTCTTGGTGGACTTTTCTGCAAGTCCTCCGGGAACCACAACCAGAGAACGCGAGACTTCTATCTGGCCCAAGCCGAGATCGACGTCCGACCAACGAAGAGCGCACAATTCCCCACGACGCATGCCAGTTAGAGCCGCGAGCATGAGTAGCGGTGCAAGTCGGGGATCCCGCTTCTCGGCAGTCTCTATGACAGCCCGAACAACCTCGACTGAGGGAGCTTCGACCCGTTGCTGGGAGATTTTCGGTGGTTTGGCAAGCTCGGCTATGTTCTGTCGAACCCAACCCCACCGGACTGCCTGGTGCAGAGCAGAGGAGATCATGGCGTGATGATTGCGGATAGTCTTTGGTGATAGCCCGTCGGCCTTCATGATGCCGTAGAGGTTGTCTAAGTGTTTGGCGGTAAGCCTACCAAGTGGAAGCTTTCCAAGATGTGGAGCGACGTTCCGCTCTAGCTGCGCTCTGTAAGTCCTAAGAGTCGTTGGAGAGAGATCGAGCCTCTCACACTCCTCCAACCACTTGTCGAAGAGCTGTCCAACTGTGACACCAAGTCCATCGGTGCGAGAAGGAGCTTGATCCTGAATCATGTTCCTAAGTTCCTCATCAGCACCACGTGAACCGCCGTGGAACGTCTTCGATATCTGGCGTGGTTTTCCCGTCCCCGGATCCCGTCCGACGTAGACCCGTAACTCCCAGACTCCTTCACGTCGCTTGCGCTTGGTTCCCTTCATAAATACGATCATACACCGTTGTAGGGATGAATGTAGGGATGACAATTTGGGAAACAAAAGAGTCGGCCCCGAAAGACCGACCCTGACCTGCATACTCTCTGGTGGCGGGGATAGGATTTGAACCTATGACCTTCGGGTTATGAGCCCGACGAGCTACCAGACTGCTCCACCCCGCGGCGACAAGTATCCACCTTAGTCTATCCAAGTCCAGCATCGGACCATTTTGTACCAATTACGCCGGACCCGCTCCTGCCGGTACCGTTGTAGTTGTCGTACTCGTTGATGTTGGCGTGGAAGTGGTTGGTGCGGCTGTTCCAGACGGAGATCCTGATGCCAGAGCCTGGGCCTTTGCCAGAAGCGAGGCCATCTGGTTTACCGCCGACTGATAGAGGCCAAGATTACCGGCCTTGAGGTCCGCTTGAGCCTGGTTATACAGAGTCTGGGCCTGGTTCAGCAGCGCCGTGATGCTCGCCGTTGGAGAGCTCTGGCCCGTCGCTGAGGACGATGATGAGGACGACGAGGTCGAAGCCTGCTGGTTGACGCCGTAAGTACCCGGAACCGTTACTCCGAATATGTCGTTGAGAGCAGCCGACAACGTGGGCTCCATGGCGGCCTGGGTACCGTATACCACGATAACCTGCTTCAGCTCTGGCAACGGGTTTTGAGACGATTGGACGTAGAGCGGACGTATATACAAGAGAGCCTTGTGAACAGGCACCATCAGCATCTGGCCAAACTCCACCTGAGAACCATGCTGGTCAAGCAGTGATATAGCTTGCGAAATGCTCGGCGAGGCACTGATCGCCGCGTTGACTAGCAGAGGCCCGTCGACCTGTTGCGTTCGAGGCGAAACGTAGGCAGTCAGCGTTCCGTAAGAACCAGGATCCGAACTCGCCGCCAAGAATCCTGACAGCGTTTGAAGCTGATTATTCTGGGATACGGGAACAAACGGTTCAGTAAGCTCAAAGCTAAGTCCGCTCTTTCCAGGTAGTCGCAAAAGCTGATAAGACGGCTGCATCCTGGCAACCTGGGTACTTATGACCGGCAAACCCTGAGCATTTGTGGTCTGAGTCTGGGTTAGCGTCTGACTTGGCGATTCCCCCGGATCTTGGGCTAGCGACCAGGCATCACCTGCGTTATAAAAGTTGGTGGTATTCGTGATGTGGTAGCGTCCGTACATCGTCGCCTGGACGGTGAAGCCGTCTACGGGGTACTTAAAGTGTGCAACTATTCCTGCCGGCGCTTGCGATACAGGTGTGAAAATACCCGGGAATGCCTTCTCATAGACCTGAATTATGGGATCGGCCGGATCTACCACATAAAACTTCATTGCGCCCGAGTAGGCATTAATCACTACCTTGACTGAGTTCCTGAAATAATTGAACTGCGAGTTCAGACCCGAGGAGGGGTTGACGCTGGAGACATTGGCTGTCTGCCCATAGGGGAAGTAGTCGGTGGTCGTGTATGCATCAATAATCCAAAAAATCTGCCCATTGTAGATGACTGGATACGGCTGCGAATCGTACTTCAAGAAGGGCACCGTCTTCTTGACGCGTTGAACAATGTCCCGGTTGAACATGACACGCGACTGGTTGGTTATCTGACCCGAAATGAGCGGGTTGATGTCGCCGAATCTGAGCGCGAACGCCGCTCTCCGCACCAGCGAAGACAGCTGTACACCGCCAGTCCCTTGGTAGTGCGTCTCTACGGTTGAACCGGAGTTGGTTTGGTAGTCTATTTCGGGCTGCTTGGTATTGACAATCACATAGCCGGGATTATTCGTGCCGTAATAAACCTGTGGCTGGGTTATTGTCGGCGCACCACCAGTCGAGACCGGTGGCAAATCCTGGATCACAAAAGATGGATTGCCATTTGGCGTCGCGGTATTGGCTGGAGCCATAACCGCTCCATAACCGTGGGTGTACTGAAGGTGCAAGTTTATCCACGACTGCGCCGGAAGATCAGCGGCATTCAATTGCCTTACGCCGATGATCATGGGCGTCATCGTGCCGTTCACGTCGTACCTATCCACCGCCAAACCGTTGAATTGGTAATAGGAACGGATGTCCTGAAGTTTGTTGAACGTCTGAACCGGAGTCGTGGGATCCCACAGCCTTGCAGCCGCAAGGGTGGGGGCGTCGTTCAAAAGGGTGCTGCCAGTAATGGTGCTCGTGTAATCGAAAGGCTGTTGGGAGATGTTATTTATACCAATTGCATAACGAGTCGCCTGAATGTTTCGGGCTATGTAAGGGGACTCCTTGGTTATTTGAGACGGCTGAACCACGAACTTTTGAACGATAGCCGGATAGATTCCTCCCAGAATTATAGAGATTAAACCCCATAGACCGACAGCGACTACGGGTAGAACCCAGCCTTGACGCCTGATGTTTACAAGAAGAATTACCGCCGAAACAACCGAGATAAACAAAAGCAGGGTAAGCGCTGGCATCACGGCGTGCACATCTGTATAACCCGCACCATTCACATAGGCGTCTGTAGCATTTACAAGCTTGTATCTCTGAAAGTAGTATCCAACAGCCTTCACGATCGCCATCAAGGCCAAGATGAAAGACAGGTGGGCCTTTACCGCGGGGCTGACTCTGGGACCTTGTCCCTGGAGGCGTATGCCACCGCTCAAGTAGTTGACAACGGCGACAACGACGAAAACCACAACAAGAGCCAAAAAGCTCCACGAAATCAAAAACGATAGGAACGGCAAGCGGAATACGTAAAAGGATGCATCTTTATGGAACTGGGGATCCTTCCACCCAAAGGGAACGGAGTTCGAAAAGAGTATCCAGTTTTGCCACTCACCGGAAGCGGATGTGCCAACTATGATCGCCAAGAACGCGGATGCAATCACTCTGGTAAGCCGCGGAAATCTTCCGGTGGTAGATCGAAATCGGACAACCAGCTCATCCTCGGTTGCCCCCAGAGCCGAGAGGGGCGGATTCAGCCTGCCTGCAACGATGAGATTCGCCAGCATGAAAAGGAAGAAGATCACGTCGAAGACGACGGCTAGGCCGATCTTGTCGAGAAGGACTCCCTTCCAAACTTCTGTGAAATGCACGCTAGAGAACCATAGAAAATCGGTGTAAAAGACCGCAATGCTTCTCAGCGACAGGATGACGACGATTACGATCACTACCGCAATAAAGAAAAGCAACTGCCTCCTAGTCACTCTTCTCCTCTGTGGCGGCAAATCAGCTGGAATTCTCATGCAAACGAGATTAGGCGATAAAAGGCACCAAGAGACATCTACAACCAGAATGAATTCCAGGATGGTAGTGTCCCGTTGGAAACGATTCGCCGCGATTAGTGACTCCCGCCAGGGAATTGTCTAGACAATCGGCACATGGAACATCCTCTGGATCGGTCACCCAAAGAAATGTCTCATACCCGGATTCATGCAGTACGGTGGCGCAGAACACAGTATTTACATACTGCATGATCAGCTGTTCCAACCTGTTCGACCTTATATCTCTATAGATCGAACCGATCGCAGCAACAGTTGACTGGTCCTCGGCAGTCGAATCCAGCAAAATAGCGTCTTCGATACGCCGCCGCATCGATGTTACAACCTCCTTAGCAAACTCCTCGGAGCACTCGACGGCATGTTCGGAGATCTCGCGCTTTACCGGAACTCCATCGCTTTCGGAGAATAGTTCTACAACACCAAGTCTCACCTGTTCGAAGAAATCGAGAGATGCCAGCGCAAGTTGATCTATCTGCTCTTTTTCGTCAAGCAGGTCCTCAAGGACGACCTGTGATCCCGAGGTCCGCCTCACCTTGTCTAACAGATCGTTCTGCTCGTCGGCGAGCATCCTCTTTACTCTTTTGAATAGCATTGCGGCGTTAGGAGCGAGGATCTCCTCCCTGGCATCGAGAAGCTCCAACGAACCGGCATCCAGCTGCGAAGCTTCTTCGGTGCCCGCCCCGTCGTCAAACTCATTCGATCCAGGAAATTCGCCTTTCTCACCCGACTCGAGTTGCAGGTCGACATCTGCAAATCCTATAGAATCCTCGGTTTCTGCGCGCTCCTCAGTGCTCGAGCCAGACCTACCTTCAGCCGCGCGATGCTTTGATCCGAATCGGATAACTTCATCTGCAGCAATAATTCCCATGCGCAAAGAGCGGATCCGTGACAGGACCTCATCCGCCTTGCGACTTCGTTCCAGCTCGGCAACGCCGCCAAGGTGTGCGTGCCCCGTCAAATCACCTGAAACACTATTAACTGGTGCGACTTCTCGAGTTTCCGGCGCAGCGTCGTGACCGATCACCCGACCTTCTGGAGGAGCCGACAGGTCGACTTTCGGCTGAGTTTGGTTGACATGCTCTGGGTCGGCTACCCGTGAAACCTGAGGCGCATCGGACTCGCCCCTGCCACCATCATTGCCAGACTCCTCATCTGCGACTGCTTCAACGCCGAGCTCGCGTTCGATCCCACCGTCAAGCAAGCCGGAAAGCTCGAAGTCCTCCTCAGCGCGATCCGTTGGGTCTGCTTGCATCGGCGCGGAATCAGATTCGACTGTGTTCGAATCTTGAACAATGCTCTCTGTTGGTTCCCGTTCCAGGTAGCTCGCAATTTGATCCTGAGGCTCAGTCCCCGGTTCGCTATCCTTGTAGAAGACCCTCACAATACCCTCTTCAAGGTGGCCGCCGATCTCCACCTTCGAGGTATCAAGCTTCGGCTGGTAACCATCAGCAGCTTCTTGTGACACCGCCTCGCCATGCCCCGCGCGATCCCCCGCACGCTGCCTGCCAATACCGGAATCTTCATCGCGGGCAACTGAGTAAAGCTCTGAAACCCCGGCTGCAATGCTCCGCTCGCTTGTGTCAGGCTCGTCCCACCTTTCATCGGGCTCAGATTCATCGGCCCCAATGATCGTCCCAGCCTCGCTGATGAGCTCCACGGCTCTAGAAAGACTCTGGTATGCTTCGATTCTCCTGGTGGCCAGATCAGCGATCTCTATCTCCAGGATCGATCTCTTTTGCCTGAGATCGGCGAGTATCTCATTTCTGAGATCCCGCGCCTGATCGATCATGGCCCGGCCTTCGGCCTTGGACCTGTCAAGGATCTCGGCTGCCTTTACCCTCGCCTGCTCTAGCTCCTTTTTCGCCAATTCTTCGAACTGGCCGCCCGCCTGCGCCTCGGGTCCGGACGCAGAAAACGCCATTGCTTGCTCTCTTGAGCGTGCCACGAGTTCGAGTGCCTCTTCCTCGCCCCTTTTCCGTGCCGAATCATAGTAGGTGCGCGCCTTTTCCATAAGCGCCTTCGAAGCTTCACTAGCTTCATGCAGTATTTGCGCGGCTTCCTTCTCCGCCTCCCGAGTCCGCTCTTCGACTGCGTCTGTTATCTGGCCGGCCTGTCTCGATTTGGTGTCGAGCTTGGCCTGAACTCCTTCCAGATCAGACAGCAGTGCGCCGACGATGCTTGCCACATGGGCTAGATAAGCCCTCACCTCTTCGATCCTGTACCCTTTCCATGCAGATGAAAAGGTCTTGCTTTGTATCTCTGCAGGATCGATGCTGCTTTCTTTGCCGGGCCCAGAGGCGTCAAAACTCATACTGACAAGACTATGTAAGAAATCGGCAAAGTGCTTATGATGGCGCAATCTTTCGCGACATTCACGAAATGTCCCGTTTCGCGAGCGAGAGTTCGCGCGACTCGTGGCCTGAGGCCAGTCAGTGCGCCAGCCACCAGGAGTTGATCACCGCTATCGATCTCCGGAGACTCTCAAAACGCTCAGCTAACCCTGTCAAGTCAGAAAAATCGTCGTCAATGTCCGCTTAATTATTCCGTCACGCCGACATTGCGATCACGGGCGACTGCATCGCGAACCGCTGCGGCGACGGCGGGAACCAGATCTGGATTAAAAACGCTCGGAATGATGTAGCTCGAGTTGAGCTCGTCCGGAGCAACTACGTCCGCCAGGGCCCGGGCTGCAGCCGACTCGAGCTCGGTGGTCACTGAATGTGCTCCGGCGTCAAGAAGGCCCCGGAACACTCCCGGAAAGACCAATACGTTATTAATTTGATTTGGCTCATCGCTACGGCCAGTAGCTACTATTGCCGCGTGCATGCGCGCTTCCGCTGGGTCCACTTCGGGATTAGGGTTTGCCAATGCGAAGACTACTGCATCCTTTGCCATCTTCGCGATATCGGCTCCAGTGAGCAGTCCTGCGGTACTCACTCCGATGAACACGTCAGCCCCGGCCAGAGCCTCAGATAGCGAGCCATCGAAGCCAGCTTGATTCGTGTTCCGGGCCAGCCAGGCTCGGTCTCCTTCAAGCCCAGGCACCTTCTGGTGCAGAGCACCTTTGGAGCTGTAGGCGACAATCTCCTTTGCTCCGCTGGCAAGCAACAAGCGGATAATTGCGGTTCCCGCGGCGCCAACCCCAGACACCACAATCCGGATATCTTCAATACGTTTGTCGACTACCCGCAAAGCATTGGTAAGAGCCGCCAGAACCACGATGGCTGTGCCGTGCTGGTCATCATGGAATACTGGAATATCCAATAGAGAGCGCAGACGCCTTTCGATTTCGAAACAACGCGGCGCCGCTATATCTTCAAGGTTGATACCCCCGTAAACTGGGGCGATAGCCTGAACTATCCGAACTATCTCATCGCTATCCTGCGTGTCGAGACACACCGGCCACGCGTCAACCCCGGCGAAGCGCTTGAAAAGTGCCGCTTTGCCTTCCATAACGGGAAGCGCCGCCGCGGGCCCAATATTGCCGAGGCCAAGCACAGCGGAGCCGTCGGTGACCACCGCCACGGTATTGCGCTTGATGGTCAAGCGTCTGACATCTTCAGGAGTGGCGGCTATCGCCTCGCAGATGCGCGCGACCCCTGGGGTGTAGGCACGGGACAAGTCGTCGCGATTCTTGAGCGGCACCTTTGACTCGACACTCAGCTTTCCACCAAGATGCAGAAGAAAGGTTCGGTCGCTCACCTTCCTGACTTCAACGCCGTCTAAAGCTGCCACACTTTCGCTGATCCTGCGCACGTGATCTTCGTCTGTGGCGTTGCAGCTTACGTCCACCACCATGCGATCAGGATGCGACTCGACGACATCGAGCGCAGTCAAAACCGCGCCCGCGGAATTCACGGCGACTGCGAGCTGGCCTGTAGCATTGATCGATGTCGGCAATTCAGCTCGAATGGTTATTCCGTAGCCCGGACTGGGCAGCGTCATAGGCCCTCCTTTGAAACTTCTTTCATCTTAGTGGACCTTGTTCCTCCGTTTTAGGCAGGGAGCGAGGTCAGTATTCAAAGTTGGGACTACCTGCGGCACGCGGAACTCCGCCGAATGGCTGGGGTCACGGCCACAAGTGGGTGAATTGCCCGCGATCTAAACTCCGGCAAAGCGATCGCTCAGTAACCTTCTCCGTGAGCGGCGTAGGTTGACTTGACTACCTCGTCGTCGCGAATAACAATGGATTGACCAAGTCTCGATTTGAATCGATGGAAATCTTGTGCGGCGAGAACATTGAAGATGTGGAAAAAAAGAAAACTTTGGCTTCTCGCGGTGCTGACTTTGGCACTCAGCGGATGCGGCTCTGCAGTCTCATCTTCGATTGATGCATCATCTCCAGCTTATGCGCCCCCCTCCACGGCACCAAATAACAACGTCATCCCCAGCTTGTCCGTCATCAAGACTAGATACGGAAAGGTCCTCGGCTCACAGTCCGGATATGCCTACTATATCTTCAGGCTGGACACGCCGACAATATCGAACTGTGACGCCTCATGTGCAGCCGTTTGGCCGCCCGTGATAGGAGCATCGCATTTGATCACTGGCAATGTCAAGAGATCTTTGGTTGGTTCCATAATCACGTCTAACGGCGCCAAGCAACTTACTTACGACGGCCATCCCTTGTATAGCTTTGCCGGAGACAGAGCTCCCCGAAGCACTACCGGACAGGGCCTGTACTCATTCGGGGCGTATTGGTACTTGATAGCGCCAAATGGCCACGTGATAACCACGACCGCAAAGGCTTCGAGTTCGTCGACAGGCGCCTAGCTTCAATTCGTCGGTCTGGGCGATATGACCGGGACGAGTAGCAATCGAGCGCAAAGAACATTTCAGATGAATTCGCCTTCCATAGCCGTGAACCGATGCTGAAAGTTCTCACGCGCACAGCATGTGAGCGCCTGGAAATGATTACGGGCACGCCGGCACCCAACCTCGTCTCAGTCACGTGCAACTTCGCCCGGTGCTGCCCAAGCGCCTGCACCGCGACGATCCGCTCCTTAATGTCTAGCGAACGATTCCAGCGCGCCACAAGTGCCATTGATTAGATCGGAAACCACCTAGATTCAGCAGACCGTCGGGTCGAAGCTGGGTCTGCTCCGATTTTGGACTATCGAGCCTCCTCCGCCAGGTGGTGGAGGAGGGGCTGGAATGCTTATGGCACTAGTGGATGTGGTGGACGCAATCGAATTCGAGGGCGAAGAAACGGAACTCGTGTTCGAAGAAGCGGCAGATCCGAAGGCTAGAAATTGAGAGATCACCTTGGCATCGAGGCTCTGAACCGGGAAAAGAACATCACCATAGGAACCATAGTTATTTATTATCTGCGTAGGCAGGGTCACGGCATCGAGATTCTGACTCGAGAAAGATCGAAAAGTGAATGCCAGATGAACAAGGCTTGCAAGACTTAGACCGCTGTTGATGGTCACGTCATGAACAGCGGTACCGATGAACGAGTTCAGCGCTAGGGGGTTGCCCAGAACATCCGACTTGGCCTTGGCTATCATCGCTCTTATGACAGCGTGCTGCCTGTGAATTCTGCCAAATCCGCTAGTGGGATCGTACTGCCATTTTCCATTCTTGTAGTAGTAGAAGTATCGGCTGCGCGCCAGAGCCAACGCTTGGCTCCCATTCAATAGCTGGCAGCCTGAATTCTGGTTGAGTCCCGACTTTGGATCCTTTGAGGGGTACGGGAAATAGACATTTACTCCCCCGAGCGCTTGGACCAGGTTCTCGAGCCCGTTGAAGTTGATACCCACAAATGCGTTGATCGGTATGTGAAAATTATCCTGGATCGTCTTTACGAGGGCGCTGGGACCGTAGTTGAGGGCATCGCTAATCTTGTTGGAACCAGAAGTACCGGCAATATGCACAAAGGTGTCGTATGGTATGGAAAGAAGTGCGACTTTCCCACTCGAAGGTGAAACCCTAACGATCATCGTGGCATCGCTGCGTGATCCGCCTGCAACAGTCGTGTTTCCATACTTTTTCTGCTGAGCCGCCGTAAGCCCGGACCTAGAGTCGGTCCCGGCGACGAGAACGTCAAAAGGCGCGCCCGACGAAGCCACCGCCACACCCGTATGCTTGAGTTTGGGTATCTGGCTGTAGCGATAATTGGCGTAGGCGTACGCGCCGCCTGAAACCAACGCCGCAAATACGACGACGACAACTCCTAGCCTTAGAACACGTTTTGTGGTTTTGCTAGCGCGCATGTTTCAGAACAAAGTCCTTCCCCACTTGCGTCGGATAACAGGCATGAAGATACCAGCTTGGCCCAAGGCATTCAGAGCGGGGGCTTACGTCGATGGATTCCGCGACTGTTTGGATGCGTGCACGCACACCGTAAAGGCATTTACGCCAACCGGCTATCCGGAAAGACTTACCTGGTAGAAGACAATAAATGAAGAATACTTCAGCGATCGCGCGAACCCCAGTTCCGTCGATCCGCCGTCGGGCAGAAGAATTAGAGGTTGGTAAGAGACCGACATCCGCTCCTTCACATAGTCCGCTCCGTTACACAGGAAAATTCCCCAAGACAGAAATAATTATGGGAAAGCGCCGTGATCTCCCAACACCTCGGGACCTTTTTTGTGGCTTGATCCATTACGTCGAAAGTCGCTCGTATCGTTCTTGGAGGCATGGCCAAGTGGTGGGCGTAGCTATCCGACAGGCAAAATGGGACCGCGGCAAATGAGCAACGTCCGGCCATGGCGCCTTGGCGTTCCAAAAAGATATTTGTACTAATTACCCGGGGGCTGGCAAGTTAACCAAGCACGATTGGACTATCGGCAAAGGGGTTGTGCCGGTTCGGCTCGCCCCAATGAGTTCCGGGCAAGGATACACGGAGAATAACGGCGACGCTGGCAAGCGCATGACGGATCCTCGAAAGTTGTCAGACTCGCGGCCAATAGGCGACGACAAATTCAAGTGCTTTCGGAATTACAATTGGGTGTTTCATTTTTTGAAAGGTGCATCCATCTGAGTTCATGCTGCGTCGAGTCGAGAAAAAGCCATTGAGAACAGGTTCGCGCCATCTACGAAGAACGAGTCTTTACCGGCGTCGCCGAATCGCCGTTCTATCGGCGCTTTGCTTTTTGACACTTCTAATAGTTCTCGTATCTGAAGGAACATTTGCGTCGCCCACTGTGAGATCCGGTGCTTATGACCATTCGCACGTAAACTCCTCTCTGGCAGCCAGGCCCCTATTTCGAGTGGTTTCGGCGAGCTATTCGGAACCATCGCCTGACAACCTTGGAATGGACGATATTTCGGTTCGCTTTTCAGCTCCACTTGCCAATGGCGATCGAAATCCGATCCTGGAGCCTTCGCTACCGGGCAAATGGGTCAGAAGCGATGGCACTGTGATTACTTTCCATCCAGTACCCGGATATGTTGCGACAGCTGCGGAGAAAGTAGTTGTTCCTGCTGGAATTCGGTCAAAGAACAGCGGTGACCTTAAAACTCCCGTGGAGTATTCCTTGCCGTCGGTGAACCCCGAAGTCTTACGAATGCAGGAAGTTCTTGCAGATTTAAAATACCTTCCGGTTCAGTTCAAAAGTTCCCTGCGACGCCAACAAGTTTTTGGCAATACATCTGAGATTGCTTCATTCACGCAACCGCCTTCAGGGACATTTGCCTGGAGGTGGCCGGATACACCGCAAACTCTTAAGAATCTCGGGCACCCGGGCAACTATGGCGTAGTCACCCAAGGTGCAGTAATGGCGTTCGAGCGAACGCATCGAATGATCGTAAACAGAGTGCTCAGCTCAGGACTGGTAAAGGCCCTCGCCGGCGCAAGACTTGCCCACTCTGTTGATCCTGATCCCTATGGCTACGTTCAAGTAAGCGAAGCGCGCCCTGAAATCCTGACGGTGTTTCAAGACGGATCTCCGGCATTTCGCTCTCTGGCTAACACTGGAATCGACAATTCAACTCCGATTGGAACTTGGCCTATCTATCTCCGTCTTTCAAGTCAGACCCTGAAAGGAACCTATCCAAACGGCATCGCGTATGACATACCCGGTGTTCGTTACCTCAACTACTTTGACGGCAACTTTGCCGTCCACGCCTTCAGCCGATCGTCGTATGGATTTCCACAAAGTGCCGGTTGCGTAGAACTGCCCCTAAATGCAGCCGCCAAAGTGTGGAAATATGTTCACTACGGCACGCTCGTCACCGTCACTTAGCGCAATGCCAAAGTGCGATTCATGCGAAAGACCTTACGGTAATTGTTGAGGTCATGGTCCTATGGCGACGAATTGCGTTCGATTTAAAGCCCAACCAACAGGCCGCCAAGCGTTTTTCAACCGACCAGGGA
>DAHVOF010000087.1 GCA_027318945.1 Actinomycetota bacterium
CCCCTGGTCCCATTTCTGCTATGCGGTGTCTTTGCGGCCCAGCTGATGCCAGTAGAGCTTTTCCGTGCCTGACAGGGATTTGCATGACATGGGAACCCGATTAGATTCTTAGAGCATGCTTAGATTCTTTACAGCCGGCGAATCTCACGGCAAAAGCCTTGTTGTCATTGTGGAGGGACTACCTTCAGGCTTGGAGATCACCAAGGAAGAGATCCAGGGGGAGTTGGCTAGGAGGCGTCTTGGCTATGGCAGGGGGCCCAGGATGAAGTTTGAGCAGGATGAGCTCACCCTGGTTGCAGGAATCAGGCATGGGCGAACCCTAGGATCTCCGGTGGCACTTGAAATTGGCAACACGGAATGGCCGAAATGGGTCAACGAGATGTCTCCTGATCCGGGTCGACCTGAGAAGGTCTTGAATCAGCCGCGGCCCGGGCATGCCGATCTTGTGGGGATGCAAAAGTACGGGTTCGACGACGCGAGGGACATACTCGAGCGTGCCTCAGCGCGCGAGACTGTAGCCCGCACAGCGGCGGGCTGCCTTGCTAAAGCATTGCTTGCGAAACTAGGCGTTTCTGTCTTTTCGCACGTAATACAGCTAGGTTCGGTTTCGGTAGAGAACGACCAAAAGCCTGAGCCTCAAGATCTTGATCAAATCGATAACTCTCCAGTGCGATGCTTTGATCCTGAAGTGGAACAGGCCATGGTGGAGGAAATAAAGGCTGCCGCGAAGGCGGGAGATTCGCTGGGCGGTGCCGCGGAGGTGTTGGTCTACGGCACGCCAGTCGGTCTTGGAAGCCATGTTCATTGGGATCGCAAGCTTGATGGAATGCTTGGTCAGGCCCTTATGAGTATTCAGGCGATCAAAGCGGTTTCGATTGGCGAAGGACACGTGGTTTCCGGTCTTCGCGGCTCTGAGGCCCATGATTCCATCCGCTGGGATTCCGAGGCAAAGGCCTATGTCCGAGACACCTTGAGAGCTGGTGGAATAGAAGGAGGAATGTCGACGGGAGGGCTGATTTCTGTTACCGCTTGGATGAAGCCGCTTTCTACCCTGAATCGGCCTGTTATCAAGACCGTCGACGTTCTTACCAAGGAAGAAACCGTATCCTTCAAAGAGCGCACAGATGTGACTGCCGTGCCCGCAATGGGCGTCGTGGCCGAAGCGATGGTTGCCCTGGTGGTTGCTAATGAAGCGCAACGTAAGTTCGGTGGCGATTCCGTGGCGGAGATGGTCAGGAACGCTGAGTCCTTCAAAGCACATCTAAATGAAACCCCCTCAGCTTCGAGGAGGTAGAAGATTCTTGAGCATTTTCTTCCTGGTCAGAGATGTGCGTCGATCTGGCTGCGAAGGAGAAAGGTTGCTCGGAGATTTTTGTCATGGATCAGGGCCGGGAGCGAAAGGTGTTGGGTGTCTGCCGAACCTAGGGAAGAGATAATCGTACACCTTGGGGACCGGAGTTATCCGGTTTACATAGGTTACGCACTGCTAGACAGTGTTAATTCCATGATTTCTGATGGGGTATCCAAAGTGGCCGTCGTCACTCAGAGGAATATTGGCGTGCTGCCCGAGATTGACAGACCCTCGGAGATTTTTTACATTTCAGACGGCGAGCATGCTAAGTCGTTGTCAACAATTGGTGGTCTTTGTAGCGGATTTGCCCAGATGGGATTGAATCGAAAAGATTTGGTGCTCGCGGTGGGAGGGGGTGTTGTGAGCGACGTAGCCGGCTTTGCCGCGGCATCGTTTCATCGTGGCGTGGCATTCGCAGTTATAGCAACCTCTCTGCTCGCGCAAGTGGATGCTGCTATCGGTGGCAAGACGGGCGTCAATATACCTGAAGGAAAGAATCTTGTCGGTGCATTTTGGCAACCAAGCTTTGTAGTTTGCGAGCTTTCGGCCTTGGAGACTCTTCCTGAGAGGGAGCGTCGTTGCGGTTTTGGCGAGATGGCAAAGTATGCCTTTTTGGGCGCGGAGGAGCTGGATATGATGCCTCTTAGGGATCAAGTGTCTGCATGCGTAAGAGTGAAGGCCTCATTCGTCGAGAGCGACGAACGCGAGGGTGACCGAAGAGCGTTGCTGAATTACGGGCATACCCTGGCTCACGCAATTGAGGCTGTAGCCTTCGGGGACTCTGGCACAGATCTTAAACATGGCGAGGCCGTGGCCATTGGGTTGATTTTTGCTGCGCTGCTTGCAAAGAGGCTTGGACGAATAGGCCAGGACAGGGTCGATGACCATTTCCGCGTAGTGAATTCCTATGGCCTTGGAACAAAGCTGCCGACCGGCATGGACGCGGACACTCTTGTGCGGGCGATGTTCAAAGACAAGAAATCGTTTGGCAGCCTGGCCTTTGTGCTTGACGGAAGCGCAGGCGTTGAGGTTGTCCGTGATATAGACCCGTCAGTTGTGCGGGAAACTCTTCTCGAACTTGAAAACATGAAGTGATTACGTCGATGAGGTCTTGAATGGGGGAAAAGTTTCCCGTGAGGGGAATACGGCAACTCTTGTTAGATCGACGTCCAGTCGGGCGGCTCAGTCCGGTCTCCGGAGTTCCCTTGCAGCTGCAGAGAGCAACCCATTTATGAACTTTCCAGAGCTTTCGGTGGAATATTTTTGTGCTAGTTCGACTGCTTCAGAAAGTATCACTCCGGCTGGTATATCCGTGCAGAACATGAGCTCGAACATTCCAAGACGAAGAATGGCGTAGTCAATGAGCGGCATGCGGGAGGTATCCCAGTCCTGTGAGAGATTCGTGATTGCGTTCTTGAGCTTTTCGTCATTTTGACATATGCCTAGAAAGCGCTCGGATACGAACGGGTCTGGTTTCAGGGTCAGCTCGCCCATTACCACTTTCGCTGTGCTGTTTTTGATCTCCATTTCGTAAAGAAGAGATATGACCCGTTCTCTACCTTCGCGCCTCGAACTGATCGGTACAATCCAGTCTTCACTTGCGTTATGGTTATCTTGATCTGGAATGGTGATCCGTCTACGGTCTGAATTCGACATGTTTTCCCGGTTAGGCACGGGTGATATATTCTCCGGACCGGGTGTCAACCTTGATGCGCTCTCCTGTCTCTATGAATAGGGGCACCTGAAGGACGAGTCCCGTTTCCAACGTTGCCGGTTTTCTCGCTCCTGACACACGGTCGCCCTGAACTCCCGGCTCAGTCTCTGCAACAGTTAGTTCTACCGCTGCCGGGAGATCTACCGCCACGACTTCGCCGTCGTACT
Source organism: Actinomycetota bacterium (assembly GCA_027318945.1). Lineage (GTDB taxonomy): Bacteria > Actinomycetota > Acidimicrobiia > Acidimicrobiales > Acidimicrobiaceae > SCQM01. Next base: position 3,233 of record DAHVOF010000087.1, read on the forward strand.
GGCTAATTGTTGCGGAGTCTCCTTCTTTGAGAAAGTTAGAAGCGGATCCTAGCGTGCTCGGACCGATCTGGATCTGATCATACGAGGAGGAGTCCATAAATACGTATTGTGACCCGTCTCGGTATAGAAATTGCATGTCGCGCTTCTCAATTATTGCTTGGTCAAGCTTCTCGTCCGCTCTGTAGGTGCGTTCGATAACGGCTCCAGTCCGTAGATTTTTGAGCTTTGTTCGGACAAATGCTCCTCCCTTACCCGGTTTTACGTGTTGAAATTCAACCACCGTGAAGAGTCCGTCGGTGAGATCTAGGGTCATACCGTTCTTGAGATCATTTGTCGAAGTTGAGATTGCCATGAGATCCTTCCAGGTGGCTGCGGATTTAGCGGCCGTTTAGAGCGCGGTACATATTCTAACCATCTGTGGCCAACGTGCGTGGCGTCAGGCATGACATTGCCGGTTCGGGCGGCGCTCACAGGATGTATGGGGATTTTGCCAGCTTCGTCAGGCATTCGCTGCCCGATGGGGTAATTGCAATAGTGTCTTCTATCCTTACTCCCAGCTCACCTGGTAGGTACACGCCTGGCTCAACCGTCAACGCTTCACCGACCGCAAGCATAGAGGTACTCTCGCTGTGGATCCATGGAAGCTCGTGGACCTCGAGTCCTACTCCATGTCCCGTGCTATGTGTGAAGAACTCGTCCAGCCCGGCAGAGTTCAAAGAGTTCCGGCACGCATTGTCGACACGTGACGCGGCTGATCCCGCCATCACCAAGGCAGAGCCTGAAAGTTGTGAGGCCAGAACAGAATCGTAGATTTGTTTAAATTTAGAAGTTGGAGTGTCCCCAATATGGTAGGTCCTCGTACAGTCGGAGTGGTACCCATCCCACACTGCTCCAAAATCTATGACTACCGAATCGCCTTCGACTATCTTCCTCTCGGTGGGGCGAGCGTGCGGCATTGCGGAATTGGGTCCCGAGGCAACTATCGTGTCGAAGGATGGCCCATCGGCACCAAGCATTCTCATGCGGAATTCAAGCTCCGCAGCAAACTCGATTTCCGTTGGTTTGCTCCCTAGTTTAGGAAGGACGTAGTTGAGGGCTTCGTCGGCAATTTGGCATGCTCTTCTTATTGCGCTCAGCTCGTCTTCATCTTTGATCTGTCTCAGCTCTTCGACGCGGATAGCACTTGGGACAATCGACCTTTCGAGCAACGATTTCCAGCGGTTGAACTCGGTTATCGAGGTGGAGCCACCTTCTATAACGATATTTGCGGAGTCATTGACATAAAGCTTTGCTCGCTCGAGGTTGGTGGATTGATTTCCTATTACAGCCTCAACTCCAGCCTCCGAGTCTGCCAGTTGGAGTCGAGCTTGCTCGGCATAGCGGGAATCGGTGAGCAGGATACCGGCCATGTCCTTGGATTGCTTAGAGGAGCCTAAGAGCAGGAAGGCTGCTGAGCCGGTAAACCCGGTCAAGTATCTTATGTTCAGGAGGCTCGTCACGATTATCACTTCGATCTTTGATTCATCCAAGCGCCGACGCAGCTCGGTGATGCGATGGTTTGTCTTCATGTGAACTTTGATCCAAGTCTGTGATGTTTGAGATGGGCAGGTGGTAGGGTAGATGAAAGGAAAGTAACAGGCATGGTGGAGCGGTCTTTCAGGTTTTAGCCATTTTAGTTGAATTTCTTGTCGCGGCGTGGGTGTCAGAGGCATTGTAGAGTTGATTGGCTGTTTTGGCATTCGGAAGGCCGATAGCGAATTCAACCGTCGGCTTTCGGCGACAGGACCTGGAGGCATTATCGTAGGGTCAATATGAACTTAGTAGTGGTGACGGTTAGACGCAAGAGTGTTTTGAGGGTTGTCGGCAGCTATATCTCGCTTATGAAGCCCCGCATTATCGAGCTCTTGTTGATAACCACAGTTCCGGCGATGATAGTGGCAAAGCAGGGCGTACCAAGTGTTTGGCTCGTCGTCCTTACTCTGATTGGCGGCACATTGTCGGCGGGTGGTGCAAACGCAGTCAATATGTGGGCTGACCGCGACATTGACTCGATCATGAAACGGACCCAAAAACGGCCGCTCGTGACGGGAGAGGTTGCTCCATCAGCGGCATTGATATTTGCAATGTCGCTCGAGGTGGTGGCTTTTGCGGAGCTCAGCCTCCTTGTTAACTTGCTCAGTGCGCTGCTGTCACTTGGCGCCGCGCTCTTCTACATTTTCGTGTATACACTTTGGTTGAAGAGAACTTCGTCGAATAACATCGTCATAGGCGGTGCCGCCGGAGCAGCGCCTGTACTCGTGGGCTGGGCCGCGGTAACTCATTCACTTTCGTGGACCCCGATCGCCATGTTCATGATCATCTTTCTTTGGACGCCGCCGCACTTCTGGGCCTTGGCTTTTCGGTATAAGGATGATTACTCCAGGGCGAATATTCCGATGCTACCCGCGGTCGCTTCCTCGAAGCGAACTGCTGGAGAGATAGTCATTTACACGGTGATCTTGTGGCTTGTGACTCTTGCTTTCGCTCCAATAGCGCATTTGGGATTGATATATTTCGTTGCGGCTTTGCTTTTGGGAGCTGGTTTTGTGGCATATTCTCTAAGTCTCTATAGGAACTGCTCTCCTAAAGTGGCGATGAAAGTATTCAGTTACTCGATTTCGTACCTAACTTTGCTGTTCCTAGCAATGGGAATTGACATTCTTGTCAGGCACCATTAAGCCTTTTCGCTTCCAGCGATGGGCAAAGCGCTCAAAGGCAAAGAGGTTGTTGCTTTCGGGATTCCTTTTGGCATTGGGAATACTGATGGTATATTCAGTTGCTGAGTCCCTTGGGACAGGAAGTGTGATTTCCGGTTCAAGTGGGCTCGGAACAGCGTCCGCTGTCAGGTTGGGTGGTCCGTTGGTGGGGAAGCCTGCGCCGCCGTTTTCACTTTCGAGCATCGAGAACGCCAGTGGTGGGATCGATCTCCGGGCGTTCGCCGGAAAACCATTGGTTGTAAATTTCTTTGCATCGTGGTGCATTCCGTGTGAGACCGAGCTTCCTGAGTTCGCCGCCATGGCGAGATCCGAAAAAGGCAAGGTGCAGTTTGTCGGAATCGATGAGAACGATTCAAGGTCTGCCGCAACGGCATTGATCCATCGAAGTGGCGTCACCTATCCCGTTGCCTTCGATCCTCGAGGAAGCCTGGTGCGGCCGTACTACCTTCTTGGACTTCCAACCACTTTGTTCATAAATTCGGATCGCGTTGTGGTTGCCGAGGTGGCTGGAGAGGTGAGCTTACCGCTGTTGGCCAGCTACATTAATGGTCTTTCGAGTTCCTAGCTGCAAACTCGCACGCTGCTGCTCATGAAATTGTAGTCGATCTACCGGTCATGTTATGGGTGTGATTTTAGCGCCTGCCGGGCATGCTCTCGGATCCCATGGTTGGAGTGGCGTTACGGACGCAGTTGCCGGAAGAGTAATTGGAGCCAGCGTCGTCTCGGGCGCGTTATTCGATGCAGTGCTGGTGGTTGCTAGAGTAGTGCTCGTGGCTGACGAAGGCTTAGCAACCGTCAAAGTGGATCCCGTCACTAGCTCAACAGGAGCACCAGTGATCGTAGAAGACTGTCCCATGATGATTGACCCAGAAAGGCTGTTGCGGAGCAGTTCGGCCTGCTGAAGGTAGCCCGCCTTGTAATAGATTATCGTTTCTGAATTCTTACTTAGGATCTTTGTGTTTCCTGTCGTGCCTACGTTGAAGCCGTCGTTAGTTAGCGATTGTGCGACGGTCGTTGCCTGTTGGTTGATTCCTGAACCGTTGACGACTCCGACTGTGAAGCTGCTCTGGCTAACGCTTGGGGCGGAAACATCGAGATACTGGTTTATCACCGCCTGGTCCTGAGGCTGCGCAGGAAACACGACGTCACCATAGGGTGCGCCGTTGTATGTGTAGTTATTGACAAGAGCAACCGGAAGGGTGGCGGTTGGAATGCTGCTTGGGTTAACGCTCCTAAATTTTGCTGCTAAGGATATCATGTCACTAAGAGTGAAGCCTGAGTCAACCTGGAGGTCAGGGGTCACAGAGGAGAGGATGGAGTTCAACTTCAGAGGATTTGATATCCCCTTTTGCTTCACGGCTGAGAACAATACGCGCATGAACTCATGGTCTCTG
>DAHVOF010000101.1 GCA_027318945.1 Actinomycetota bacterium
CGATCAAAATCTCTGGCTAGCGCCCACCCGTGGGCGAGAAAATAGTGCGCTAGCAATACTGGCTGGGCCTTTTGAAGATGCGTGTAGCCCGGCAAGTAAATATCTTCCGCGGACTCAGCCAGACCGAGAAGGAGCTTTTGGAATTCCAGAACGCGAATGCATACACGCCCAAGCTCTCTCTTGGTGAATAGCCTGAGGTCAGTAGCCACCTGATCGTTGCGGCTCCTTCCCGTGTGAAGCTTCGCTCCAGTATCGCCTGCGAGCTCAGTGACTCTCCGCTCGACTGCCGTGTGGATATCCTCGTCAGAATATTCGAAGCGAAACTCCCCGCCCTCAAGCTCAGAATCCACTTTTTCGAGCGTCTCCAAGAGCAAGCGAGCTTCATCGTCCGTGATTATTCCCGAAACTGCGAGCCCTTTGACATGTGCCTTGGAACAAGCTACATCATCTTTCGCCAGTCGCTTATCAAAGCTGAGCGACTGGGTATACGCAAGCAGCTCTGACGACGGCGTGCCTTCAAATCTTCCGTGCCATAGGGTCATCTTTCCACCTTAAACATCGCTGCATTACCCGAACTGCCCCCGCGAAACGGTCCTTATAGGGAAAGGCCCTCTTAACCTAGTCTGATTTGAGCTGCTTTCGCGACCACGTCTGGACCCCTAAACCCCATAATCTTACGAATCCTTCAGCATCCTGATGCCTAAAAGCATCGGCGGGATCATACGTCGCAAGCTGGTAATCGTAAAGGCTGACGGGCGAACGCCGCCCTTCGACCATTGCCTTCCCAGGTTCAAGAGATAGCCTGACGTCCCCAGTTACATATTTCTGCGTATAGAGCATGAACGAATCTATTGCCTGCTTTAGAGGCGAATACCACAGTCCATCGTAGACAAGTTCAGTCCACCGTGGTCCCAGCCGGAGCTTCTCGTGAGAAAGATCTCTCTCTAAGGTGAGGTCTTCAAGATCAGAGTGCGCCATAATGAGCGCAAGCGCACCGGGTGCCTCGTAAACTTCACGCGACTTTATCCCCACCCTTCTGTTCTCCACCATATCGATTCGACCGAAACCATAGGAGCCTGCTAGCTTCGTCACCTCAGAAATGAGCTCAACCAGCCCCATCTTCCTTCCATCCAAAGCAACCGGGACACCCGACTCGAACGTAATCACGAGGGTGGTTGGTTCCGATGCGCTTTGCACAGTCGTTTGATACACACCCAAGGGCGGCTTAACCCAAGGATCCTCCATTTCCCCCGCCTCAATTGCCCTACCCCACAGGTTCTGATCTATTGAATACACCTTTTCTTTGGTCGCCATGATCGGGATGTTATGGCGAGCCGCGTAATCAATGGAATCCTCACGAGAAAGTCCCCATGTACGTACCGGTGCAAGAATGTCGAGATCAGGCCTCAAAGCTCGAATCGAGACTTCGAAACGAACTTGATCGTTCCCCTTTCCCGTGCATCCGTGGGCCACGGTATGTGCCCCATATCTCTTGGAGGCCTCAACAAGATGCTTAGTGATAACGGGTCGGGACAAGGCGGAGACGAGGGGGTATTTATTCTCGTACATCGCATTGGCAAATAACGCAGGAATTATGAAGTCCCGCGCAAACTCCTCCCTTGCATCCACTACTTCTGCTTCGACAGCTCCAGCCGCGAGCGCCCGATTCCGAATTAAATCGAAATCTTCGCCCTGGCCAACATCCACTGCCAATGCGATTACCTCAAGGTCGTGGACCTCCGATATCCACTTCACGGAAACCGATGTATCGAGTCCGCCCGAATACGCTAAAACAACCCTTCCCTTCGACATGTGCACTCCCAATCCAATTTCTAAATCGCAAACTCTGCCCCGGCCGGATGCCCACCCTAAAGACCAGCCAAGAGCCTCATCATGTGAGCAACATTCTCCCCGCCATGATCCTCTTCGGCTATCACAATCACCGTGTCATCACCGGCAACCGTCCCGAGAATCTCCTTCATCTGTGATCGGTCCAGTGCCGAGGCAACCACGTGGGCGCACCCGGGGGGGGTTCTCAACAGAACAATTACTGAAGAATGCGTGACTTCGACAACCCAATCAGACATAACTCTCTTGAGGTGCTCCTCAGGCGCAGCTTGGTCTTTCGGAAGCTCAGGTACTGCATATACACTTTCCCGCCCCGAGACGCGAACCTTTATGGCACCGAGCTCCTCCAGATCACGTGAGACGGTCGCCTGAGTGGCAATTATCCCCTCTTCCGCCAAAAGCTCGACGAGCTGTGCCTGAGAAGTCACAACATTGTTCTCCAATATCTTTCCGATTCGGTGCTGACGTTGATTCTTTGCCACTTTCAGCTCCTTGGCCTCACTCCACTCATGAACAAGAAAAGCCCTCGCATCACGTGCATTCGATTTTGAGCCTGTTCCCAAACCACCGATGCCGATGACTCCAGCACTTCTCGTGTGATCTCCTCGCCCTCGTGCGCAGGCAGGCAATGCATAATTATTGCGTCGCCATTTGCATGGGACATCAGCTGTGAATCCACCGTGAATCCCTGAAAGTCAGTCAGCCTGACCTCTCTGTCATCTTCCTGACCCATCGATGTCCACACATCTGTATAGACAACATTTGCCCCTGATACGGCACGCACCGGATCGCTATGGAACTCGACCGAGCCTTGCGACTGGAATGCTCTTCGCTCGGCAGCGGAGAACCAGTATTTCTCTGGCGAGGCTATCGCTACGGAAACCCCAACTGAAAGGCATCCAAGAGCCAATGACCGCGCCACGTTGTTAGAATCTCCAATGAACGCGACTTTGACCCCCTTGCCAAATCCAAGGTGATTTCTGATCGTAGCCAAATCCGCCAGGGCCTGGCACGGATGCGCCTGATCAGATAACAGATTGATGATGCCGACATCGAGTCCAAGAGCATCGACAGCCGATACCATTCTCACGAGCGTGGAATGAGAAAAAACTCGCGCTCCAATGAATTTGTGATAACTGCCAAGAGTGCGAGCCACATCTTCTGCAGATTCACGCTTATCGATTCCAACTTCACCAGACACCATCGAGACCGGCAATCCTCCGAGCTGATATATTGCCGCCTCAGATGAATTCCGAGTGCGAAGCGACGGCTTTTCGAAAACGAGGCCAACGGAAACGCCTGATAGCACCTTTGTAAATGAATCTGCCGAAGACAATTTTAGGACTTCTAAAATCTCCTCCTTCGACAGGTCGTCAATTTCTAGGAAATGTCGCATAGAGCCTCCCCTATCGCTTCATTTAAAATCCCACATGCCTGGTCTATTTGAGCAGCTGAAACAATTATTGGGGGTGCCAGCCTAATGGTATTGTCGCCGATGGCATTGACAATAAGCCCCTTATTCTGACAGATTTCCGCTATGCGCTTTGCAACTGGATTCGTAATCTGCACCCCACGCAAAAGACCAGTTCCCGATATTCGATCAATGCCAACCCGACCACCTAATTTTTTGTCAAAAAGCTTTCCCAACTCCAGAGCTCTGCCGGGAGCATCTATAGCAATCATCTCCCGAAGCGTCGCCCATGCCGCCGAAGCGGCTAAGGGCTGTCCTCCGAACGTCGAGCCATGATCCCCAGCCGAAAATGCCGCAGCAACACCTTCCCTCGCCCAACATGCTCCTATTGGCATACCCGATCCGAGCGCCTTTGCCATAGTCACAACATCAGGGAGAATTCCATAGCGTTGAAAACCAAACCAGGCTCCGGTTCGACCCAGACCAGTCTGGACTTCGTCAATGATGAGCAGAAGTCCACGCCTGTCGCATAGTTCCCTCACAGCAGCGAGATAGTGGGGGCTTGGATCAATCACGCCTCCTTCTCCTTGAATGGGTTCGAGCATCACGGCGACAGTATGGTCCGTTACTGCAGAATCGATGGCATCTACATCGTCCCAATCTACGTGCGAAAAACCTGGAAGAAGCGGCTCGAACGCTATCTGTTTTGACCGCTGTCCAGTCGCGCTCAAAGCTCCCATCGTGCGTCCATGAAACGATCCGACCGCCGTGATAATGTGCCACCGCCCAACATTTAGCCCATATTTCCGCGCCAGTTTTATCGCCGCCTCATTTACCTCGGCACCCGAATTAGCAAAGAAGACCCGGCCATCGGGGATCCCCTCGGTACCCATCAAGATCAGCCGGTTTAATATTGCTGCAACCTTTGGGCCAACTTCGTTAGCAAAAATATTAGAAACGTGGACAAGTTTCTCAGCCTGGGCGGCCA
>DAHVOF010000115.1 GCA_027318945.1 Actinomycetota bacterium
CTTTGCTTTTCTACTTCGGGGTTTGTTGGATTGCCGTGACTGATAGGGGGTCGCTTTGTCTGAAAGAGTCGGGACTCGATCGCGTGAGCCGGAGCCGGCGTCGTTTCCAAAATATTTGTCGCTAGTTACGGGGAGAGAGCAATTTGTCGATCACCAGAAGACGGCTCCTCTGGTGATTAAAGGGTTGAAGCCGGAACAGTACGAACTCTGTCCACAAGGGTTAATTGGATGGTACTTGCAGCCCAATGATTCAAGCAACGCTTGCCTTCAGGATTGGTGGGTGTTTATTCATGACATCCGAGGGGTTTCCGGGCGCCATCGGCACCAGGGTGGGCTGGTTCTGTTCATCATTGAAGGTCGGGGGTACTCAACGATGAACGGAGTGCGCTACGACTGGGAAGAAGGTGACATGATCATAATGCCCCTGCTGAGAGAGGGCGTGGAACACCAGCACTTCAACCTCAGGGAGGACGGAAGTTCAAAATGGCTGGCATTTATACATCTTCCCACGTGGAATGAGCAGGGCAGCGAATTGGTCCAATCGGCGCTTGATCCGGAATTTGTGGAGCGCTATGGAGTCACCAGCTGGAGAGGGGCCACGACGGCTAAGGAAAAGGCAGTGGATAATGCCAGCGAGGGGGGTAGGAAGTGAGCTCGGAGACAAGAACTGAACGGCTTGCGGCTCGCAACTTCTTTGACGAGATCATCGCTCTTCGCGATCAGCAGCGTGTTGACAGGGCGACAGCGGAAAAGCTCGCCAAGGGTTCGGAGCTTCCTTGGGAACTCAACCAGCAGGGTTACATGAGATGGTACATGGCGCCCACAATGACCGATATCGCTATGAATGTCTTCATCATGTATGTGCAGCGAATACCCCCACACAGCAGGAGCGGGAAGCAGCTTACCCAGGGCCACCAGCTTGGATTCATATGGAAGGGTGGACCCGGTCACACAGTAGTCGACGAGGTGCGCTTTGACTGGAACCACCAGGATCTGGTTCAGGTTCCATTACGGGTACGCGGCTGTGTGGTACAGCACTTCAACGACTCTGACGGGGACATAGAGATTATCTTCTGCTCGTTGAATACTGTGCATGCAATGTCAGTCGATAGGGGTGCCGGGTTCGAGCAGATCGAGCCCTGTCCTGAGTGGCGGGAGCACATGAGGTCCAAAGGTTGACGGTGAATTTGCAAGGCAATGGGGCAGGCCCCGAAAACAGCGGCAAAGGTGGGAGCGCAACCGTTGTAACGGCAATTGTTGATCGCTCGGTACTTGAGGCTGAAACGAGTCCACAACTGCTCGTTTATGTTGACTCAGATCTCATGGAAAAGCTGGGGGCAAAGGTAGGCGACCCAGTGGAAATTACGAGCTGGCATGGTCGGCGTGCCGTTGCGCGGCTTGGTGAACCAATCGATGAAGACCATGGCACGTCGATACTTAGGCTGGATCGACTCGTCCGTAAGACCCTCAAAGCCAAGCTTGACGACCGGGTGGAGATCCGTATGACCCACTTGGTGCCAGCCCAGAGCGTGCTGCTCCGGGCCCCAACCGACGTGTCGCGTGCACACGGCCTGAGGGAGCACCTTCAGGAGCTTCTGAGCGAAAACAGGACTCCTTGTAGTGTCGGGGGATTTATCTACGCGACATTCCACGACTCTCACGTTGGCGCAGTCTACGAAGTCGTTGAAGTTGATGACGACCCCTGCGAGTTCAACGAGGCGACGGTCCTTGAACTGGAATCTCCGCAATTGGGGAGCGCCGAGAATAGCGCGGAGGTCAGTTTTGAGGACGTGGGGGGTCTGAGCGATCAAATCGCCTTGGTGCGGGAGCTTGTACAGTTGCCTCTCCAACTTCCATTTGTCTATCGTCAGTTGGGAATTACGTGTCCTCGGGGGGTGATCTTCTACGGACCACCTGGGGTGGGAAAGACTTACTTGGCAAGAGCTATCGCCAACGATGTAAACGCTCAGTTTTTCTTTATTAATGGTCCCGCGGTAGTGGGTACGATGCAGGGTGAGACAGAAGGGAATCTAAGGAGGATCTTTAGCGAGGCAGCACATCATGCGCCTTCGCTGATCTTCATAGACGAAGTGGATGCGATCGCGTCGCGCCGCGGAGAATCGGGCTCATTGAGCGATGTCAGGGCGGTAACAACGCTGTTGTCATGTATGGATGGGCTTGAAGCGGTCGATGGGGTTGTGGTAATTGGAACGACGAACCGCATGGAGTCCATCGATGTCGCGATGCGCCGGCCTGGTCGTTTCGACAGAGAGATCTTTATTGGGCCGCCTGGAGAAGACGGACGCTATGAGATTTTGCAGATACATTCCAGAGAGATGCCGTTAACACGTAGTGCTTTAGATCACCTTCGTCACATTGCAGCGATCACGCATGGCTTTGTAGGGGCAGACCTTATGGAGCTATGCCGGGAGGCGGGGCTTAATGCGCTTCGGCGCCAGGGTGGTGCCCTCGGGGATCACAGAAATGCGTTTCGGATCGACAAAGGCATCGATTTGGTGGTGGAAGCAGGAGACTTTGATGCTGCGGTGACCCGGATCCGACCTTCGGGGCTTCGTGAAGCGCTAGTGGCTGCGCCCCGAGTTAGCTGGGAGGAGATCGGGGGCCTGGAAGCGGCGAAGCGAGAGCTCCAAGAGCTTGTGCTCAGGCCGCTAGAGTATGCCGATGCCTTCCGGAAGATGGATCTTCCTCCACGTAACGGAATTTTGCTTCACGGTCCATCCGGAACTGGCAAGACCATGCTCGTACATGCTCTGGCTCAGGCTGCAAGAGTGAACTTTCTGCCTGTCGACGGCCCAGAGATTTTTTCTAAGTGGCTTGGCGAGTCAGAGCAAGCGATACGGCACATTTTTCAGGTCGCCCGCCAGGTTGCTCCTGCTATCGTCTTCCTCGACCAGCTTGATTCGATTGCGCCGCCGCGCGGTTCAGACGAAGGATCGAAAACGACGGAACGCGTTGTCAACCAGATTCTCGGTGAGCTGGATGCAGTGCGCAACATTCCAGAGATTATCGTCATCGGGGCTACCAATCGACTCGATCTGATTGATCCAGCGGTTCTGAGACCGGGACGTCTCGGAGCGAAAGTGCACGTCGGCCTGCCAAGCCCGTCAGATCGGTCTGCGATAGCGTCTATTCATTTGAGGTCAGTGGATCTCGAGTCCGGTCTATCTCTTGAGGAGGCCACCGAGCTTGTAGCTTCGCTCACCGATGGGCTCTCAGGCGCAGAAGTTGCGGAACTCATGGTTAGCGTCAAAACCGATGCCTTTGCCGAGACCGACTTTAAAGAGCCGGTTCCCATCAGGCGCAATCATATTAAAGAGGCTGCGCGGCGCATGGCATCTTCGAGGTAGACCTGATGTCGGTGAGGTAGCTTCCGGCATGCCATTCGATTAAGGCGTTTGTTGCTCGGTTATTTCGACATCGGAAAAGTTTCTGATGATAGTTCACATGTTTTAGGCATGTCGGAGGAGCAAAGGAATTCTGTGATTGCATGCAAAAAGTGGCGTTTGACTTAATTTGGTTGCCAGGGAGTTCGTGAGCGGTGTTTTCGGTGTGGCCCATCTGGAAGGGTACCCGAAAAAGCTAACGGCGCTGGATGAACTCTGGTCGCGTAGCGTAATCGGATGATGTGGTTTTTCACTGGGCTTTGCATTTGCATTGCTGTGACAGAAGAAATATTGTCTACATAAATGCATGCAATAATTGCAAAATGCAGTTGAATTTACAGGCTTTGCCAGGAAGAGGTGGCATGTATTTCGCGTGGGTCCCGTTGACGGTTGGGCGATACATGGCGAAGTTAAGTTTGGCCGATGTGGCCTTCTTGGATTTATTTCTGGCATGGCTGCTAGTAGATAAGCGCTGCGGCGAACGGTTTTCGGTGCGGCGGAGTGCTTGGGCTTGCGCATCGACTGAGCTGGCAGGTTTGGAGGGATTTGTGATTAGGTTGCGTGTGCCTTTTGGAATCAGTTCTAGGTGGATGTTTCAAGCCCTGGCGGCACAGGCCGCAGGGCGGCGCAATGGTTTTCGCTGTCGAGGGTTGTTCGTCAGCTGTTTTTGACCGATGGACATGGGGAAATCGGCAGTCGGTGAAAGAGGGGTGTCCGTGTCAGTAGAAAATATGAATCTTTTGAGAAGTGAGCCTTTGTTGAGTGTCCGATCCCGCTCCAGGTCGTTCTGGAATGAGTACACAGAGACTATGCCGCGAGAGCAGCTGAATGATCTCCACTCGAAAAGGTTGCAAGCGCTTTTGCGCTATGCCTATGATCGAGTTCCTTTCTACCATGATCTGTACAAGCAGGCGGGTTTCGCTCCTGAAGACATACGTACCTTGGACGATTTCAATAAGTACGTGCCGACAATCGACAAAAAGGATCTAGTCATGGCTCAAGCGGCTAATCCTCCCTGGGGGGACAGCGTAGCGCTTAGTCCGGACTACTACCTGTACCATTTCCAGACCTCTGGCTCCACTGGCACGCCGTTGAAGATACCTTTCTCGGTTCACACTCAGCTCCAATACGGAGAGCAGTGGGCGTACCTTTACTGGGGAGTTGGGATTCGTCCTCACGACTCTTTCTATTTTGCGTTCCCTTGGGGAATGTATACGGGATTCTGGAGCGCTTATTGGGGCGTGAGATGCCTTGGTGCAACGGTTATAAGTGGCGGGGGGCTCAACTCAGAACAGCGCTTGCAGCAGATCGTGGCTCTGAAGCCGAGTGTCTTGGTGTCGACTCCAACTTACGCGTTATACCTGGCAGAACTTGCCAAGGAGCTGGGCATCGACACGAGTGCGACGGCAATCAAGTACACGATTCATGCAGGAGAACCAGGACCTGGCATTCCCACCACACGTCAGGCTATCGAGTCGGCGTGGGGAGCTAAGGCCTACGAGCTTTACGGAGTTGGGGAGGTGGGAGCCATCGCGCCGGGCTGTCCTGAACAGCGCGGTTGTCATTTCGGAGAGGATCAGGGATATGCTACGGTTCTCGATTCAGCAGGTAACCCGGTGGGACCTGGCGAGGTTGGCGAGAATGTGGTGACGAGCTACATACAGATGGGACAGCCTGTGATCAAGTACCGGACTCACGATCTAGTGAGGGCGAACTACGACGTATGCAGTTGCGGCCGTACGTGGCTCCTATACGAAGGGGGAGTCCTTGGACGCACCGACGACATGATCACTATCAAAGGTACGAATGTCTATCCTGCAGCCATCGAATATCTGCTCAGCGAGGTTTCAGGCCTGAGCAATCACTACGAGCTTCACGTGAGTCCAGGGCGCATAAACGATCAGGTCACCGTCAAAGTCGAACCGGCGCCTGGAACATTGGCGGAGAGTTACGCCAGCATGAGTCAGGAGCTTCAGGTTGTGCTGAAGGCCAGGATTGGCGTCACAATCGGCGTTGATGTGGCCGACCCGGGCTCGTTGCCAAGGTACGAGCTCAAGGCTAAGCGGTTTTTTGATCATCGAGCCAAGAAGGCTTGAGTTAGTGGAATGCCAAGAGAGAGTTTAGGGAGATAATCTCATGGAACATCAGAAGTATGTTGCCTATCTGGACAGCATTCGCCACGATCTTCAAGTCCTTTTGCAGGACGCGCCATCTCCCGCCATAGAGCGGTTGTTGCAGGATGCAGACATCCAGCTCCATACCGCACTCTGGCTTTCGGGGGAGGTTCGCGGGTTGACTCCGGAGGGGGAGAGTAAGCCAGCCATTGATGCTGTCTAGTGGCAGCCTCAATTATTACATACCACTACACCAGCGGAGGTCTAGAAAGAATGACAGGGGCAATAGATATCTTGTGCAACCTTTTCACCGAGGACTGTATCCAGAAAAACTGGTACGGGCCCGAGGAGTTTCAGTACTTGATCAAGTGGTGGCACATGGAGGACCGCGTCAAGGGGATCGATGTCGACGATTTCGTTGCGTTGATGGACGAGGCCGGGGTCTCCAAGGTTCTCATTCCAGCCGTGAGGATGATGGCCGAACAAAAGAATCGCATGATTTGGGATATTACCGAGGAAGAGGTGTACGCGGTAGTCGAAAAGCACCCGGACCGTTTTGTGGGCATTGCCGGTTATAACCCGTATACCCGGCTCGAAGGTGTGCGCAAGGTTGAGAGGGCTGTCAAGGATTTGGGTTTTCGTGGGGTATACCTTCACACTTATGGATTTGGAATTCCCCTCAACCACAGGCTTTACTATCCCCTGTATGCCAAGTGCGCGGAACTGGGTGTGCCTGTATCCATGCAGGTTGGCCACTCTGCTGAGAGAATGCCGAGCGAACTTGGCCGCCCCATCGCGCTCGACGACATAGCAATAGATTTTCCCGAGTTGAAGATTGTGGGTGCGCACACGGGATGGCCCTGGACGGAGGAGATGATTGCCCTCGCGTGGAAGCACGAAAACGTGTTTCTCGGTATCGATGCCCACGCTCCTCAGTATCTGGAACAAACCATCGTAAATTTCATAAAAAGTCGTGGAAAGAGGAAAGTGCTATGGGGCACGAATTTCCCGGCGGTGTTACACAAAGATGCGGTTAGCTACATTCGCGAGCACATGGGTCTCAAAGACGACGTCGCGCAGCTTTTACTGCATGACAACGCAGCTCGCGTGTATGGGATCGAATAAGTGAGAAGGGATCGAAATTGAGTATCGAAAAGGTGCTGGTCGTTGGTTTGGGAATGATGGGTCATGGCATCGCCCAGACCTCGGCACAGGCGGGGTTGACCACGTTTGTATACGATACCAACGAGGGTGCGCGCAACCGTGGTGTCGAGCGAATCACTGACCAAGTCATGGGTCGAGTTGCGAAGGGTAAGTTAAACCAAGACGAGGCCGAGACCATCCTTGGCCGAATCATCCCTGTTTCTAATTTCGACGAGGCTAAGGAGGCCGATCTAGTCATAGAGGCCGTATTTGAAGACCTCGATCTCAAGCGGGATGTTTTTCGGGCGCTTGACAAGGTGATGCCCGAACGCACAATTTTTGCTTCAAATACTTCTGCACTGCCTATAAGCCCGATGGCCGCCGTGACACAGAGACCGGAACGATTCATAGGTGTGCATTTTCACAGCCCGGTAGTGGTCATGCGTCTTGTCGAGGTCATTCGCGGGCTCAGGACTAGCGACGAGACTCTGGCCGCCGTGCAGGAGTTTTTGCAGAAGGTGCAGAAGTCTCCCGTAGAAGTAAAGAAGGATTCGCCAGGTTTCATCACAAACAGGGTGTACATGCCGATGTTCAATGAGGCCGTGTGGACTGTGTACGAAGGGGTTTCAACGGCGGCAGACGTTGACCAGGCCATGAGGGATGGCTTCAACTTTCCTATGGGCCCTCTTCAGCTGGGTGACTTCGTCGGTTTGGACACCATGCTTCATATCTTGGAAGATCTCCATGAGAAGTGTGGCGGAAACAAGTTCCTTCCGTGCCCACTGCACAGGTCGCTGGTTGCGTCCGGCTACCTTGGCAGGAAGTCTGGCCAGGGATTCTATGTCTACGAGTAATTGGTTGCTCGGGTCTGCTTCGTGGCTAATTCAGTGACAAGGGAGTGATTCATTGGAAGAGATTGTAATTGTCGGAGCGGCGCGAACTCCCTTAGGGCGGTTCGGCGGAACGCTCAGGGATGTTGCGACGGCTGACTTGGGTGCCGCGGCAATCCGGGGCGCGCTCGAGAACGGAAACATTTCTCCAGTTGAGATCGATTCCGTATTGTTTGGGCATTGCCGACAAGCCGGAAATGGTCCCAATCCCGTGAGAACGGCAGCCGTGCGTGCAGGGATTCCAACATCTGCGCCCGCGGCGACGATCAACATGGCGTGCCCTTCAGGGATGAAAAGCGTGATGTTGGCATGCCAGTCCATCTGGTCGGGCGAGTCGAGGACAGTCGTCGCAGGTGGCATGGAATCTATGAGCACAATGCCATTCATGATGCGAAACCTGCGCTGGGAAGGTATCAAGCTTGGCAATCGGGTTCTCGAGGACGCCTGGAGCGACACGGTGGATCCGTTGTGCGGGATGACTATGGGCCAGACTGCGGAGCTTCTCGTTACAAAGTACGGGATCAGCAGGGAGGAGCAGGATGCATTTGCATTGGAATCCCATCAAAAGGCAGCGGCTGCTACGGAAAGAGGCTTGTTCAAGTGGGAGATTGCCTCGTCCGCTTCCGTAAAGGAGCTTGATCCCCGGATTCAGAGTTTGGATCATGACGAGGCTATCCGGCATGATACCTCCATGGAAAAGCTGGGTCGCCTCAGTCCTGCGTTCGATGAAGCGGGTTCTGTGACTGCTGGAAACTCGTGCAGCATGGGTGATGGTGGAGTGGCTCTGGTCGTCACGAGTCGCGAATTGGCGGAGCAGAGGGGATGGACTCCATTATTCTCCGTGGCATCATTTGCTCAGGTGGCGGTGGAGCCTCGGTTCATGGGTGAGGGCCCGGGCGTTGCCATTCCGGCTGCGCTCGCCAAGGCAGGCATGGTGCTGGCGGACATGGACTTCATCGAGGTTAACGAGGCTTTTGCAGTTCAGGTGCTCGTAAACGAGCGCATGTTGGGTTGGGATCGTGGGAAGGTTAATGTTCACGGCGGGGCAATCGCCATGAGCCATCCGACCGGGATATCCGGAGCCAGAATCCTCGTGGCTTTGTACAACATCTTGCGGACGAACGATTCCGAATTTGGAGTTGCTGGTATCTGCGGCGGGGGAGGCGTAAGCACAGCCATGGTGATTCGCCGAGAGAGCTGAGGCCTTGAAAGATGGAATCTTTGATCGTCTTCACCGTGGATGGGAATGTCGCCAACATCACTATCAACAGGCCGACTGCAATGAATGCGCTCAGCGAGGCGACGCTAGGGGAGCTTGACGAGGCCTTTTATTCTGTGGCTTCCCAAGACGATCTGCGCGTGGTCGTAGTTACCGGAAGCGGTATGAAAGCGTTTTCAGCGGGCGCCGATCTAAACGAGTTCGAGTTGAAAAGTTCTGCTGGGATGATGTTGCTTTCCGAAAGAGCTCAGGCTCTATATCAGCGGATCCAGGCGATTGGAAAACCGGTAATTGCGGCGGTCAATGGCTTGGCGCTCGGCGCCGGATTTGAGCTGGCTCTTGCGGCATCGTTGAGGATAATGGCTGACACGGCAAAGGTTGGCTTTCCGGAGATAACGTTAGGGGCTATTCCAGGCTACGGTGGCACACAACGTCTTGCGCATGCCGTCGGCCAGGGACGAGCCATAGAGATGCTCCTCACTGGAGAACTGATCACTGTTCAGAGGGCGTTCGACATTGGGTTGGCAAATGAGGTTGTCCCGATGGAGGAGCTCATGTCCAGGACGTCGGCACTCGCTCGCAGGTTAGCTGGATTCAGCCCTCTAGCAATGCGGATTCTTCTCCAGGTTTTCTACCTTGGTAATGACAGTCCGCTCGGCACCGGTCTAGCGCTGGAGAGGATGGGCGTCGCAACGTTATTTGCAAGCGAGGATTTGCGCGAGGGTATAGCAGCCTTTAAAGATAAGCGAAGCCCGTCGTTTTGCGGGCGGTAGAGGTGTGGGTGTGCAATGAGCGAGCTTGTGAAACTTGAGATAGAGGATGGTATAGCTCGGGTTACGATGAACAGGCCCGACGCATTAAACGCTCTGAACAGGGGGCTCTTTGAGGAACTAGGACACGCGGTTGAAAAGGTCGAAGCCGATCCGGGCCTGAAGGTAATACTGCTTCGAGGTGAAGGTGGGCGCGCTTTCTGTGTCGGCGTGGATCTCAAGGAGCGTCAAGGTCTGAGTGACGAGGAGGCAGGCGAGTACCGGAGGAGGGTTGTCTTTCCGTTCTTCCTCTCGATGAATGAGAGAACCAAGCCCATGGTTGCTGCAGTTTCTGGCTACTGCCTGGGCGGCGGATTTGAACTTGCTCTTGCTTCGGATGTTGTCGTTGCGGGAGAGTCGGCGCAATTTGGTTTGCCGGAAGCCCGTTGGGGTTTGATCCCTGCTGGAGGTGCGCTCCAACTGCTTACGAGGATAGCTGGTCCTCACAGGACCAAGGAGTTGGCAATGACGGGCCGGCGCATGGATGCCCAGGAAGCACAGTCGATGGGCATCATTTCTCATATTGTCCCCGACCATGCCCTAGAGGAAAAGGCGCTCGAGGTCGCAAGGCTTATATGCAGCAATGTTCATATCGCCGTGCGCGGAATAAAGCGGTCGGTGGATCACGTCATTGATTTTCGGCGGGGGTTTGATTTCGATACAGAAGTGTCAAACGTCTGTTACTTCTCTCCGGAGCGAAAGGCCGCACTTACGAAGTTTGGAGAAGGGTCCAAGCAGGAATAGAGATAGATGAGATGAAGGGTGCTGAATGAATAAGGTAGCGGTTGTCGGAGCTGGCAGCATGGGTAGGCAGATTGCCCTGCACTGCGCGCTGAAGGGTTTGGATGCCTCCATCTACGATGTTTCCGGGACAGTGCTGTCCGCGGCAAGGGAGTTTTCCGGAGATTATCTGGATTCTCGCGTTGCCAAGAATCGCATCACGCCTGAACTGCGGGACGATACGATAGGACGATTGAAATTTGCGGATTCGCTTGAATCGTGCGTGGATGGCGCGTCTGTTGTGATCGAAGCGATAATAGAAGACTTTGCACCTAAGGCGACACTATTCGAGGTGCTCGGACATCTATGTCCTCGTTCAACAATCTTGGCGTCAAATAGCTCAAACATTGTCGGGTCGCGCTTGGCTGCTGTTACGGAATTTCCGGAACGGGTGGTGAATTTGCATTTTTTCAACCCAGTGCTTGTAATGGATCTTGTAGAGGTAGTTCTACATCCGGCAGTTACGCCGGAGGTTGAACGAAAGGCCCTGGCATTTTGCAAAGAGATCGACCGCACTTCAATAGTGGTGCGCAAGGAGGTGCCTGGCTTCGTGGTGAACCGCATATTCAGAGCGCTTACGAGGGAGGCGATGAACCTGTTGGAAGGCGGATTTGCTTCCGCGGAGGACATCGACCTTGCTGTGACACGAGGCCTTGGGCATCCAATGGGGCCGTTTTACCTGATGGATGTCGCCGGAGTAGACGTGACCTATCTTGCCAGGCTAGATGAATACCGAGAGACAGGGAACGAAGCGGCCAAACCCAATGAGATTCTAGAGAGGCTTTATCACGAGGGCCGCTGGGGAAAGAAAGTTGGCAAGGGATTCTATGACTATCCGGAGAATTTTGAGAAAAGGGAGGGCCGGTGAGGCAGCTAGAGACCTTTGACGAACTGCTACCGAAGCTGGCCAGCGGTTCGAAAATCGTGATGCACTCCGCCGCAGCCGAACCAAGATGGCTTGAAGAGCAGCTTGCCGCAGAAGGCTCCGGCCTGTCTGGCCTGGAGATATATATGATGTCGCCGATGGCTACGGTTCCATTCGCATCTCTGGCGCCCGAGCATTTGAAGATTCACGCATGGGTGCCGGGGCGTGGTCTGCGAAGAGTCGCAGGGGATGGCAGCATCGTGTACCACCGGCTCCCGCTCTCGAAGATCCCAGACCTGTATTTATCTGGGACGGAGCGTGTAGACGTGCTGTTTTTACACCTTTCCCCACCTGACGACCAAGGACAGATGTCTCTTGGAGTTTCTGTTGATTACATGCCTGCGGTAATGGCGTGCAAGCCTCTCATCGTTGCGGAAATAGATGAGCTGATGCCGCATACCTTCGGAGATACCTGTATAACAGCCGACCAGGTGGATTTCTGGTTCTCCGCTGACGAGGGCGCTCTCGAAGTGACTTCTCCGCCCATAGATGAGGGCGAGAGGCGCATTGCCCAGACCATCGCTGATTTAGTGGTTGATGGAGCCATTCTTCAGACTGGAGTCGGGTCTATACCGGACGCAATGCTCCAAGAGCTTGCGGCAAACCCGCCGCGAAATCTGGGCATACATACCGGAGTGTTCACAGATGGAGTTGCCGAGCTCGCATCTACCGGTAATGTAACAAACGCGACCAAACCACCTCATTCCCGTAAGATGGTTACTGCGATGGCTTGGGGAAGTCCGGCGATCTACAAGTATCTCGATCATAATAACGACGTGGAATTCCGGTCTTGTGCTTTTACTCACAACGCTGACGTCCTGCGTGAGATGGAGCACCTGTATGCCATAAACAGCGCTTTACAGATCGATCTGCAGGGAAAGGCGAACGCAGAGCAGCTTGGTAGCCGGATTATCTCAGCTCCTGGCGGACTGCCCGATTTTGCTCCGGCCGCGCGTGCCGCTTCGAAGGGGCTAAGCATTGTTGCACTTCGCGCTACTTCGCGGGATGGATCGAAAAGCAATATTGTGTCGCGGCTGGCTGACGATATTCCGGTGACGCTTCCAGAAGGCCAAATTGATTTCGTGGTGACGGAGTTTGGCGCTGCGGACTTAAGAAATCTGCCACCCTCACGCGTGGCCAAGGCTTTGATTAGTGTGTCCCACCCTGATTTTCGGGATGAGCTTGCTCGGACTGCCGACTAGCACTTACAGTTGGAGCTACGAAGGAGGATCGAATGGCTCAAAGTATGACCGAGGTTTCCCAGCATGGCGATGTGATCTTGTTGGAATTCAATAATCCTGGGATGTTGAATGCGCTTGATGTTGTGATGGGAGAGGAAATCGTTGAAATTCTGGAATCTGTCAACGCCGAAACTACTCCCGTTGTCGTGATGACTGGGAAGGGTCGGGCATATTGCGCTGGCGGAGACATCAAGCGCATGGCCAGGGGTGAGGCGGGCTCCGATTACATGACTCGAATGAATAGGCTAGTCAAGGTCATCGCCAATCACGATGCGGTGATCATTTCAGCGGTGAATGGCCTTGCTTATGGTGGTGGATTCGGATTGGTCTTGGCGAGCGACCTAGCCTTTGCCGCATCGGATGCGAAGCTGGCGATGGTCCATGGCGATATAGGCCTAATTCCTGATATGGGCGCTCACTTTTTTCTGCCACGCGTAACTGGGATGAGCTATGCGAAAAATCTGCTCTGGATGGGGGAACCGATCGACGCGCAGGAGGCGAAGCGGCTTGGTATAGTGCAACAGGTCTGCGAACCGGACGAGCTTGTTTCAGATACGCTTGACTTCGCGCAAAGACTTTCTAGCAGGCCTAGGGAAGTGCTCCGCCTTTCGAAGCGGCTCCTACTCAACCTTTCGACGATGTCTTTGAACGACGTGCTGGAAGGCGAAGGACAAGCCCAGGTGTCTTGTTTTCAAACAAAGGATCATCAAACGCGGCTAAGCGCGCTGTTGGAGAAGCGCAGGTCCTGACGCTGGGTTGTGCGTCAGGTGAGGATGCCGTCCCGTAATTTCAGCCGCTGCTCACTCTGCTTAGTTGGTTAGATCGATAGTTCGTCGGGCGGACAGCTTGACGGAGCGTAATAGCGGAGATGGCTTGTTTGTTCTCTGCTTATGACCATGATGTGGCCCTAAATGCTAGTCGATATCGACAAGTGAAATTGTGGGATTCGGGTAATCGAAGTCGCTCTGGATCGATGAAAGGCTCTCCTCCTCCAGGAATTTAGTCAGATATACCTCTGATTTCTTGCGATGTTGAGCAGTTAGGATCAGCAGGAGATCTCTATCCTGCTGACTCAAGCATTCGAGAATCATGTGGTGTTCTCTTATGATCTCCTCGCGCGTAGTCTCACTGACAAGGTATACTGCGCGGTAGGGTTCGGTAAGGCGCCATAACCGGCCCACCTCTTCTTCGAACAGGCTCATGTTGGCGAGTGCGAAAATTGCAAAATGGAATTCCCTGTTTAGCCGAACCAGATTATTGACGCTGTCCTTCGCTAGGACGAGTTCATCTTCGAGTTCCTTCAACTTTTCCAAAGCATCAGCATCAGGCCAGCAAATGTTCTTGAGCAGCTCGGTCTCCAGTAACTCTCTCATGCGGTATGCCTGTTGTAACAGACCCGAACTGAGCCTCGTTACGACATATCCTCTGTTTCGCTGGTATGTTACCAAACCCTCAGCTTCTAATCCCTGAAGCGCTTCCCTGATGGGACTTCGGCTTACGTTGAGCATTTCAGCTACTTCGGCTTGGCGTACTCGTTGTCCAGGCACTAGAACCCTGCGTAAAATCAAGTCTCTCATCTGGTCTATCATGACGTTGTCTGACATTGACACCTCGTCTTGAGAAGAGGCGGTGACGAAACTCCTGCGCCCTTTTCGGCGCAGAACTTTTTAGGAATTTCGAACCGCATCAAACCGATTACACCTACTTAGCTTTCTAATTAAAACTAGGGAGCGTATCTTTGGCATCGTCACTTGACTTTCCAGCTGCGCGTATGAGTGGTAGGCCTGCCCGTGGCATGTGCCTGGTGATTGGCGGTCCCAATCTGCACGTTCGTGCTTTCAGCGCGCCGGCCAGCAATGGCTGTTCTGCTACATCGAAAATTGCATGCATTTATGTAGACAATATTATGTTTTTTTATCTTTGGCAAAGATTTTCCGGTAATTGCTGCAGATACCCGACTTGCGGATGGCTCGTTTTTGTGGTCATTCCCGAGTGCGCCAGAATATGGTGCTCAGTCGCGGGCAAGCTCTTTTTGTCTGGTCATATCGTTGACTAGAGATTCTTGCGTTTCGACGAGCTTTGATGG
>DAHVOF010000123.1 GCA_027318945.1 Actinomycetota bacterium
ATGGGAACAAGCCATCGCCAAGCAACGGTAAAGGATATGGTGGGGCGTCTCAGGGCCGGCCTTAAAGATCTTTTTGGACTTCCCGAAGGATACGAGGTGATCCTGGGAAACGGGGGTTCAACCTGTTTTTGGGACATTGCCACGTTCAACCTTATTGAAAATAAAAGCCAGCACTTGAGTTTTGGAGAGTTTTCTTCTAAGTTCGCGGCTGCGTCTAAGGAGGCTCCTTTTCTGGAGGAGCCGGATATCATCGTGTCTGAGCCAGGGACCAAACCGTCGATCCGGGTGAATCCAGAGGTGGACCTTTACGCTCTGACGCACAACGAGACGTCGACCGGGGTTTCGATGGAGATTCGGCGTCCAGAAGGCGCCAGTGGCATCTCGGTCGTCGACGCAACATCTGCGGCAGGCGCACTTAGGGTGGATCCGAAGCAATTTGACACTTATTATTTTGCGCCGCAGAAAGTCTTCGCTTCTGACGGGGGACTGTGGTTGGCACTTATGTCGCCGGCGGCTCTCGAGCGAGTCGGGAAGATCGTTGCCACAAAGCGTTGGATCCCTGCGTCAATGGATCTCACTATTGCCATCGAGAATTCGCGATTGAACCAGACCTACAACACGCCGGCGCTCGCGACGATTTTTCTTATGGTGCAGCAGCTCGAATGGCTACTTGGCAACGGAGGTCTCGAGTTTGCGGCCTCCAGATGCGACAGATCGTCGGAGATTCTCTATGGTTGGGCCGAGCGAACGGCGTATACGACTCCGTATGTCAAGGACCCAATGGATCGTTCCCACGTGGTTGGCACAATTGACTTCGCCGACGATATCGACGCAGCCATGGTTGCAAAGGTATTGCGCAGCAACGGCGTTGTTGATGTTGAGCCGTACCGCAAGCTCGGTAGAAATCAGCTCAGGGTCGCCATGTTCCCCGCAGTCGAACCAGGCGACGTTGACGCGTTGACCCAGTGCATCGACTACGTTGTCGGGAGTATCGCACAGTAGCTCGACGTGCGAGTGCTGCAGAGGATCCGTTTTGCGGCTACGGACCGCAGATTGAAAGGCCGCGTCAAACGACGCGGCCTTTTTGCACACTTTCCGGCTTTTTTGACTCTATTTTGCCAGGCTTGGAAGCCAGGAAGGTCTTCCAGACTCGTACGCGTCAATTGCATTTTCGTGTCTCATTGTCAACCCAATGTCGTCGAGCCCCTCGAGAAGGCGGTACCGAGTGAAGTCATCCATCGGGAAGCTCGCTTCAAAGCCAATTGAGGAAACATACACCTTTTTGGTGGCAACATCGATGGTGATGAGCGTGGTCGGGTCCTTTTTTACCTGGGCGGTGATGGAGTCCACCTCCTTTTGTTCCAGGACCACCGGCACAAGCCCTGCTTTGGTGGAATTGTTTCGGAAAATGTCTCCAAACCGCGGCGAGATGACCGCTTCGAAGCCGTAATCGGTGAGCGCCCAAACGGCATGTTCGCGAGAAGATCCCGTGCCGAAGTTCGGGCCGGCTACGATGATTTTGGCATTTTTGTATAACGGGCTGTTCAGCACAAAGTTCGGGTCTTCTCTCCACTCCTCGAAAAGTCCCGCTCCAAAACCAGTTCTTTCAACTTTCTTTAGCCATTCGGATGGAATGATCTGGTCGGTGTCCACATCGCTGCGCTCGAGCGGCAACGCGGTGCCCTGTATCTCTTTGATAGGTTGCATCTGCTGGTCCTTTGCTTTTCTAAAGAAGTCAAATCTGGTCAGGTGTGGCGAAATGTCCGGCTATCGCTGTGGAGGCCGCAATGGCGGGCGAGACGAGATGTGTTCTTCCACCCTTGCCCTGGCGTCCCTCAAAGTTCCTGTTTGAGGTAGAAGCAGCGCGCTGGCCCGGCGAAAGATGATCAGGGTTCATTCCAAGGCACATAGAACAGCCTGGCTCCCGCCATTCGAAGCCAGCTTCCAGAAATACTTTGTCAAGCCCTTCCTGCTCAGCCTGCTTTTTGACGTGCTGTGATCCGGGGACCACTAGTGCCCTGATTCCAGGCGCGACGGACTTGCCCCTTACAACTCCAGCAGCAAGGCGCAGGTCTTCGATGCGCGAGTTTGTGCAGGACCCTATGAACACCGTGTCAACGGTTATTTCTGAGATTGGGGTTCCCGCTTTGAGCCCCATATAGCTAAGAGCTCGTGCCGCTGATTCCCGCGAGGATGCCTCGGAGAAGCTTTCAGGATCGGGAACGATTCCTGTAATTGGGACAACTTGGGAAGGATTTGTTCCCCACGATACGTAGGGCATCAGTTTCGTAGCGTCGACAAAAACTTCCTTGTCGAACTTCGCGTCGGCGTCGGTGGCAAGCGTCTTCCAAAAAGAGACTGCTTCGTCCCACGCTTTACCCGAAGGAGCATGCGGGCGCCCTTTGACGTACTCGAATGTGGTCTCGTCGGGGGCGATGAGTCCGGCCCTTGCCCCGGCCTCAATGCTCATATTGCTGACGGTCATGCGGCCTTCCATCGACAGGGATCTGATGGCGGAGCCACGATATTCGATGACGTATCCGATTCCGCCGCCTGTACCAATCTGGCCGATGATGGCGAGGATGAGGTCCTTGCCAGTGACTCCCTTGGGCAGTTCTCCCTCAACGGTTACGGCCATTGTTTTGGGCCGCTGTTGAGGCAGGGTTTGGGTGGCTAGAACGTGTTCCACTTCAGAAGTTCCAATGCCGAAGGCCAGAGCCCCGAAGGCACCATGGGTAGCGGTGTGGCTGTCACCGCAGACAACGGTCATTCCGGGCAAGGTGAGACCCTGCTCAGGTCCAATCACATGAACGATTCCCTGATCCTTGTCTCCCATCGGGAAATGAGTGATCCCAAATTCTTTGCAGTTGTTAGCCAGCACGTTCAGCTGCTTGGCGGCGATGGGATCGGCTACCGGTTTATCTGTGTCGGTGGTGGGAACGTTGTGGTCAGCGGTGGCTACAGTAAGGTCCGGCCGCCTCACCCTGCGACCGTTTATTCTAAGACCGTCGAATGCCTGCGCAGAGGTGATCTCGTGGACCAGGTGCAGGTCGATAAAGAGGAGATCCGGTTCGCTTGGTGCGGAATGGACTACGTGTGCCTCCCAGAGCTTCTCGCTAAGAGTTTTACCCATTATTTTCCCTGTCTAATCGGAAATAAGTTAGGAGATAATTGTATCCACAATCCCCGGCATAGGAAACTCCGTCGGGGATTGGGTTATGAGGGTCGCCGGTTTAGCAACTGGCTAAAGTGGCAGCGAAAAGCTTTCGCGAGCATGCCTCTGGCATCGCGGGTAAGAGATTCTTGCGGCGTAGTGGCCGGTAACCGATCGTAAATTAACTGCCGATCTTGACTATTTCAACTCGCAAAAAACCGCCTGGCGATTCGTATTCGACCATCTGGCCCTCGCTCTTTCCGAGAATCGCCTGTCCAAGGGGGGAATTTGGTGAAACTACCGCGATTCCGGGCCTCTTTTCCTCGATAGAGCCGATTAGGTACTTTTCGGGGTCATCGTCACCTTCGTAAAGGAGGTGGACTATGGAGCCTGTGGTTACCGTCTCAGACTGATCTTCGCCATCTACGATAACGGCCTCAGCGAGGATTGACTGAATCTGCCTGATCCTTGCTTCCATCTTGCCCTGGCTATCCCGGGCGGC
>DAHVOF010000144.1 GCA_027318945.1 Actinomycetota bacterium
ACCGGTTGTGCCAAGTTCAGAGTTTGACCCGGATACAATTCAGCGAACTTTGCTGTTGGCTCAGAAGACTGCCGACGAGACGATGAGGGCAGCTGAGGTGAAGGCTGAAAGTGAAGTTTCCGAAGCAAAGGCCAAGTCTGAGACTCTGATAAACCAAGCCATGGTCAGGGCGCGCGAAATTGTTGACGACGCAGTGAACCAGGCCAGGAACGAAGTGCTTGAGCTGGCCAAGTAGAAGGACAGGTTACTTGGTGAGCTAAATCATCTCAATTCTCGTTTGGCAGCCGCGAAGGATCAGATGAAGCGCTTGCTTTCTGGAATGATGGATCAGATAGAGGGTTCGTTTGCTCCCGTGATGAGAGGTACGGATGTCCCAGGCGCGCAGCCGTCAGATGCATCCGGATCGGATTCGAACGAGACAACTGGGTCTGCAAGTGATGGCCTGTTTCGTGAGACGACAACGAGCAATGGCTCTAGCGTTTTTGACGACGAGTTGGAGTAGCTTTATCTAGCAGCCTATTTAACACACTCCCTTATCTGTCAAGGTTTTAGCTAGCGGGACATTGAGAGCGTGATCGCGCCGACGTCACTCACACTCAGGTCCAGCACTGACTCCCCATGAAGTGGCATATCACCATGAAGTATTTCCATTTTTCGCGCAAGTATTGACGAGGAGATAAGTTCTCCATGATTTTGAAATGCGCGCATGAGCTTGCTGTCTGGATCCGTACGAATGGCTACGACGGCATCGATCCTGTCTGAAATGTGAAATCTGCTGTCCTTCCGCGCATTTTGAGCGTATCGAATGATGTCCCGGGCGATGCCCTCGAGTTCGAGTTCCGGTGTCAACTCCGTATCGAGAACAATAAGGCTCTTGAGATCCGAGAGAACCCTGGATGAATCGGGAAGGTCGGGTTTTATTCTCAACTCGTATTCGTTCGGTAGCAAAGGGATTCCCGCCGCGACGATGCCTCCCTCATGGTCGAAGCTCCAATCACCGTTTTTTGACGCAGCGATTACTGCCTGTGTTTGCTTGCCTAGTCGAGGGCCGAGCTCCCCGGGAATCACTCCGAGAATCTCAGACGCATAATCTTCGGTGTATTCGGTTAGGACTACTTTCTTGACATTGATCTCGTCTTCTATCAGGTCGAGGTAGGGCTGTAGCCTCGAGGCGTCCGCCGACGCTATGGTCAGTTCTGCCAGTGGCAGACGCGCTCGAAGTCCAAGAGCTTTTCGAATGGAATGGGCGCTTGAGCATACTTCCCGAACCAGGTCCATTTCAAATACAAGAGCTGGGTCGGATTGAAGATCGTCGGGTCTCATCCAGTCTTTGAGATGGACGCTGCGTTCTCCCGATAGTCCCTTGTAAACCTCCTCGGACAGTAGCGGAAGTAGCGGAGCGGTCATGCGAACTAGCGCGCTGAGAATTGTGTGCAGAGTATTGTACGCATCAACTTTGTCGATGTTCTCCTGTGGATCAGTGGAAACCTCTTTCCAGAACCTGTCCCGGGAGCGCCGGATGTACCAGTTGTTCATGGCGTCGAGATAGTTTTCGATCAGCGCGGTCGCGTTGAAAAGATCATAACCGTCCATTCTCTGCGTGACCTGGGTAAGAAGTTCACTGGTCTTGGCCAATATGTAGCGGTCGAGAACGTTTTGAGCATCGCGTATTACCTTGCCCTTGATCTTGTCGACATTCCCGTACAGACTCAGAAAGTAATACGCATTCCAAATCGGATTGATTACGCGCTTTACCGCGTCTTGAATGCCTGCTCGGTCAACGATTGTGTCGTTTCCTCTGAGCACAGCCGACGACAGGAGAAACCATCTCATGGCGTCGGCACCTATGGTTTCAAACACTTCCCAGGGATCGGGATAGTTGCCAAGCCTCTTTGACAGTTTTCTTCCGTCATTGCCGAGAAGTATTCCGTGTGCGATGCAGTTAGAAAATGGCGGCTGATCGAAGAGGGCAACCGAGAGAACATGAAGGGTGTAGAACCAGCCCCGCGTCTGGCCGATGTACTCGACTATGAAATCAGCCGGAAAGTGGGTGTCAAAATGTTCCTTGTTCTCAAACGGGTAATGTAGCTGTGCCCAGGGCATTGAACCTGATTCGAACCAGCAGTCCAAAACGTCGGTGACTCTCCGCATGGTCGATCTGCCTGTTGGATCGTCAGGGTTGGGTCTTGTCAGACCGTCGATGACCGGTCTGTGAAGGTCCTCCGGCCTACTGCCAAAGTCAGCTTCCATCTCGTCGAGGGATCCGTATACGTCAATTCGCGGGTAACTGGGATCGTCACTCTTCCACACCGGAATAGGGGCTCCCCAAAAACGATTCCTCGTCAACGACCAATCGCGCGCACCTTCAAGCCACTTTCCGAACGAGCCGTCTTTTACATGCCCTGGGACCCAATTAATTTTCTGGTTGTTTTCGAGAAGCAAATCTTTAAGAGCCGTTACTTGCACAAACCACGAACTGACGGCTTTATAGATGAGTGGAGTGTCTGTTCTCCAACAGTGCGGGTAGCTGTGTTCGTAACCTTCCCTCTTGAGTAGGGATCCTTGTGCTTTCAAGTCGGTGATGATCGCTGGGTTGGCGTCAAAAACTTGCAATCCTGCGTACTTATGTACAACGGAGTCAAAGCGGGCTCTATCGTCCACTGGGCAAACCGTTTCAATGCCGTTGGCCTCACAAAGCTTTTGATCGTCTTCGCCAAATCCAGGGGACATGTGGACCGCGCCAGTTCCCTCATCGGTAGCGACGAAATCTCCAAGAAGGATGCGGAAGGCATTCTTGGCGTCTTTGAAAAAGTCGAATAGCGGCTCGTAGGTCCGATTGCTGAGATAAGAGCCCGGTACCCTATCGATTTCTCTAAATTCTCCAATATCTTTGCTGTATGCTTCAAGCCGTGAGCTCGCAAAGATCAAGCGCCGCCCATCAGCTGTTTCAATCAAGGAATACTCGATCTCAGGGCCTACGGCTATCGCCATGTTTGAGGGTAGCGTCCACGGTGTTGTTGTCCAAACGACAAGCTCTGCAGCTTTGTCTATCTCGCGTTCTCCGCCGGAAGGCGTTAGTTTGAAAGCGACAGTGACTGCGGGATCCATCCGCATCCGATACGAATCATCCTGGCGTGTCTCGAAATTTGACAGCGGGGTTTCGCATTCCCAGCAGTACGGTAGTACCCGATATCCTTCGTAAATGAGGCCCTTCTGGTAAAGTTTCGAAAAGGTCCAGATGACGGACTCCATGAATGAGGAGTCCATAGTCTTGTAGTCGTTTTCGAAATCAACCCATCTCGCCTGCCTGTTTACGTACCTGTGCCAATCGCTTGTCGTTCTTTGTACCAAAGTTCGGCAGTAACCATTGAATTGAGCTATGCCGAACTCCTCGACCTCTTGTCGTCCAGTGACCCCCAGCTCTTTCTCAGCAGCCATCTCCGCCGGGAGGCCATGGCAGTCCCAGCCGAAACGCCGTTCGACCCGCCGGCCCTTCATGGTCTGGTAGCGGGGTATTGCATCTTTCACGAACCCGGTCAGGAGGTGACCGTAGTGTGGAAGTCCATTGGCAAATGGTGGTCCATCGTAAAAGACGAACTCTGTCCCGTCCTTGGGTCTCATTTCAACGGATGCCAAAAAGGTTTTGTCCTGGCTCCAGAAACTCAGAATATTCTCTTCAATTTCGGGAAGATTTAGCTGCTGAGAGACGTTTGGATAGGGGACAGCTTTTTCGGTCGAGTTGTCTGGCGGTTGCAACATACATCCAAACTAGAGGCTGGAGGTGGTTTGCGATGTTCTTACAGGCAGCATTTGAAGCTTTCAAGGGCCGATCTGATCCAACATGGCCTGTTTGCGAGTCGGGATCGAATAGTGTATGGGCCAGCTTTATTCAAAAGTAGGTAAGGCATGGATTTCCCATCCAACCATTGGATTGTTACTGACGGAATGGCTACCTGGTTTTACCGATAGACAGAAACGGGTATCGAGCTGACGAAGTTGGGAGCTGAAGTTAATATGATTGAAAATGGCAAGTCAACTGCTACCAAGAGCGGGCGGAAGGATTCGAGCATTAAGCGTTCGATATCTTACGTCGGACTGGATGACGCTTCCTACGAGCAGTTGAGCCAAGCTGAATACCTGATAGCCCAGAGAGACCTTCTCGACAACGAGAAATTGATCTATCTCGAGCAGGCGGAATCTCTAAAGGCGGAGGCTGACTATCTTGCTCAGGAAGCCGAGCCCGGAGATACGCAGTTTGACGAAGAGTCTGGCGAAGGTGGTACGACCACGATTGATCGAGAGCGCGATTTAGCGCTCGCGGCGTCCGCGCTCGCGGCGGTCGAAGAGATTGATGAAGCAATTCGCAAGATCGACCACGGTACGTACGGTATCTGTGAAAGTTGTCACCAGGAGATTCCTCGAATGAGGATGCGGGCGTTACCGTTTGCACGTCTTTGCGTAAAATGCAAGAGCGGAGGGCTTTCACGTCGATAGAAACTGACCGTCACGCAGCAATTCTCACGCGGTTCTTACGATCTCCTCGAATAGTTCTAGCCGTTGTGGTAGTGCTGGTAGTCGCAATAGATCAAATTACGAAGTCCTTTGCGCAGGCGGACCTGGCCCATCGAACCGTCCGGATAGTTGGGCCTCTGTCCCTAAAGCTCCTTTACAATACTGGCGTGGCATTTTCGATCGGATCGGGAAATGCCCCTTTGGTCACGGTTGTCGAACTCGTTGTGATCAGTGGCATTTTGCTGTATGCCATCAGGATCAAAACCACGCTTTTGACGGTTGGATTTGCAATGGTGATCGGGGGAGCTCTGGGCAACATCTCTGATCGGTTGTTCAGGAATAACCATGGAGCTGTTATCGATTTTATTCACACTGGCTTCTGGCCGACGTTCAATCTCGCCGACACGTCTGTGGTGATCGGAATCGTAGTCATTCTGATCGCATCTCGCCCTAAGAGCACTCGATCTGCATAGGCTTGTAATCTGATGTCGGTGATCAGGGAGAAAATTCCAGAGCCGCTAGCGGGGGAGAGGCTGGATCGAGTTGTGGCGATGATCACGTCGTGTTCTCGTGCCCAGGCTGTAGCTCTCATAGAGGCGTGTGCAGTTTCCATCTCGGGAAAGGCCATTTCCTCAAAGAGTTATAAGGTTCGGCCGGGCCAGAGGATATCAATCGATGATGAACTTCTTCGAATGACAGTCGAGCAGCTTGGAGATGATTCGGTAAAGTTCGCGGTCGTATTCGAGGATGCTGACGTGGTTGTGATCGACAAGCCGTCAGGCCTGGTAGTCCATCCCGGCACTGGAGCTGATACTGGAACCCTGGTGAATGGACTGCTTGCGCGATATCCAGAAATCAGTGCCGTTGGGCAAGCCGGCAGGCCCGGGGTTGTCCACCGGCTCGACAGGGGAACGTCCGGTTTGATGGTCGTCGCCCGATCCCAGCGAGCATACATCGCGCTGGTGGAGATGCTGGCCAAGCATGAGATCAACAGGACCTATACCGCTTTGATCCATGGTGAGTTGAAGTCATCGCGCGGAGTGATTGACAGTCCGATAGGCAGATCTCTGACGAACGCTACCCACATGGCCATCAGCCCGGCAGGAAAAGTGGCTGTGACCCGATACGAAGTAAAGCGCCATTATGCGGTACCCGTCGTCGCGACGCTGGTGGAGGTGAACCTTGAAACAGGCAGGACACATCAGATCAGGGTGCACATGAAGGCCATTGGGCACCCACTCATAGGGGACGATCTCTACTCACGGAGGAGAGTAGCAGGAATTGAAAGAATATTCCTGCATTCATCTGAGATCAGGTTTGCTCATCCCGTGACCGGAGAAGAAATAAGTGCCTTCTCAGAGCTTCCTAGAGAGCTGAGCGAATTTCTGGAAAAACTCACATAGCGCAGAAAATTCGCGGTCCTCATTGTACTACCTGAGTGTTCGATCAAGCAGCTGGAGATTTCAATCCCGGATGGTCGGCGAGACGGTCAAGTGCCGCGGCTTCGAGCCTACGTGCCCTGCGCGGTCCAATGCCCAGAAGCCGGGCAGTAGCTTCAAGCGAAGCCGGCCGTTCCCCGTCCAGGCCAAAACGTAGGATTACAACCGCTCTCTCGAGTGGATCCAACTCTTCGACGGCTTTCCTGAGCTGAACACGGGCCAACGCCTCGTCGACCTCGTCTTCGAAGGAGCCTTCGCTTCCGACTACCAAATCTCCCAGAGATGTTTCGCCCTCCGGGCCGACGGACTGGTCAAGGCTAGCCACAACTCTAGCCGCGTGTCTAACATCGGCTAGCTGGGCAGCGGAAAGATTTGATGCTTCCGCAATCTCATATTCTGTTGGTGATCGGCCGAGATCGTTCGCCAGTTCACGGGCGACGTTGTCGACTCGCCGGGAGCGCTCCGCAGCTTCCATCGGCAGCCTGATCGCTTGACCGTGGTTATGCACAGCGCGCTGCAACGATTGCCGCACCCACCATGTCGCGTATGTGGAAAACTTGAATCCACGACGCCAGTCAAACTTTTCCACGGCTCGGATAAGCCCGAAGGTGCCTTCTTGGATAAGGTCAGAGAGCTCTACACCCCGATCTTGGTACCGGCGTGCCCAGTGCACGACCAGCCTCAGGTTGGCTGCAACCATCTCAGTCTTTGCGGACTCGTCTCCAGCCCTGACCTTTTTCGCCAACTCGACTTGTTCCGCAGGCGATGGAAGGGGGTGGCGCGCCAAGTCATCAAGAAATAGCCGTACGGAGTCGGCGCCGAGGCCAGCATTGAGGGCAGCCTCAACAATGGCTTCCGCATTATTTTTGCGACGCCGTGTACGCTGTTCGGGTGCTATTTGTGCTTCCTCTTTTCGCTTCGGGGGCATAATCTCTCAGATCTCTCTCGTAGTCTTTCTCAAAAAACGTGAATGCGTAGTCTACCGCCTCCAGGTGTTTAATAGTAACAGGAAATGTAATTTGGTGCAAATATCCCAACTAGCTCCACTTTTTCAGTCTGCTCTCATAATAAGAAACTGCTGTGGATACCCTTAGCGTGAATGATGAACGAACGAATTAAAATCAATACTCTCAAGAACAAATAGGAGGCCTCCGTGAAAATGCTCAATGTGAAGGCTCACAGTAAGCTTCTATTCGCAGGTCCAATCACAATTGCGTCATCGGCAATAGTAATTTCTCTCGTCATGCCACAAATCGCTCGGGCTTCCACTTCGACTCTCACCCCTGTTTCGCCTCAACAACTCGTAAGCTGGATTCAAGCAGATCGTCCAATCTCATTAACTGGAACAGTGACTGGAGCGACTTCATTCCCATTACCTATGCCTTCCGTCCTGAAAAGTTCTAATCCGGCAAGCGTTCTTTCTGGATCGACTAGTGAAACGTTCAATGTTTGGAGCAATGGCGCCGGGTCGCTCCGTGCTCAGCAGGTCACATCGGCCGGAGAGACCGATCTCTACATGAACCCTGGATCCGTTTGGTACTGGGATTCGAACACGTTTACTGCGACAAACGAGGCATCTTCGGGGGCCTCCAAAATAGGTGAAGCCGGTTTTTCGAATCCCGGCTCGACCGCCGTTCAAATAGTGGATAAGTTGTCAGCGTATGCTACGCTGAGCGTTTCGGGGAGCGTAATGGTGGCGGGGAGGCCTGCTTACACTCTGTCGCTCGTCCCTAATGCCCAAGATAGCCTGATCGGCTCTGTAAAGATAGCCGTTGACGGTCTTACGCACATCCCTGTTCGCATCCAGGTTTTTCCGAAAAATTCATCGACTCCTGCAGCTTCTTTTGGCTTCGATACGCTCACGTTCGCTCCCCAGCCCGATTCTATCTTCAGCTTCACCCCGCCGCCGGGAGCGAATGTCGTTGAACGCGGCAGTGCCTCTGGAACTGCTTCAGGTGGTGGCGGGTCTCTAAAAACGAAAGTGATTGGAACGGGATTCGATTCGGTCTGGGTACAGGCTTTGTCGGCGAAACAGAGGTCCGCTATGGGGGGCATAGTGAAATCGTTGACGACCATTAGCACTCCACTCGGGGCTGGGTATCTCTACACTACTCCGATCTTTCAAGCTATCGTGCTATCAAACGGCACGGTTGTAGCAGGTCCTGTCGATACTACGCGGCTCCTGCAAGTGGTCGGCGAGCTGTAGTTTCGGCGCCAACAAGAGAAAGACCAATCGAGTTGAATCTTGGCTCTTCGAATTCGCTCGCCATCGAGACAGAAGATCTCACTAAGGCGTTCGGTGGCAGGAACGTGGTTGATTCACTTTCCCTGCACGTTCCAGCTGGTTCGATATATGGGTTTCTTGGACCGAATGGCTCAGGCAAAACTACGACAATCAGAATGATTTTGGGTCTTGTTTTTCCGGACCGCGGGACGGTAACGTTGCTCGCGGCTAAGGACCCGAAAGAGAGGCGTGCCCGTCTTTCGCGGGTGGGCATGCTGGTCGAGGGGCCGGCGTTTTATCCATATCTGAGCGGATACGACAACCTCAAGAGGTTTTCGCAAATTGCGCTGCCGGCCCAGCGGCATCTTGACCACTCGCTTTCAAAAGTATCAAAGAGCGCCATTGAAAGTGCCCTGGAGAGAGTCGGGTTGCTGGAGGCTGCGGGCAAGAAGTACCGCGCCTATTCGCTGGGCATGAAGCAGCGTCTTTCAATTGCGGCAGCTCTGCTGTGGCCTAGGGAGCTCCTGGTGCTCGATGAGCCCACGAATGGACTCGATCCGCAAGGCATTGTGGAGGTGCGGGAACTTATGACCACGTTGCAGAAGCAGGGAATGACGATCTTCGTCTCTTCGCACATTCTCAGTGAGGTCGAGATTATTTGCAGCAACATTGCCGTAATGCGGGAGGGCAAGCTCCTTTTCGAAGGCTCTACTCAGTCGTTCAGAGGTTCACTCGGCGAGCGGTTTGAACTGGAGACCGCTGATGTCGGACTCGCTGAGTCTATTCTCTCCGGTCTCGGCCTGGTAGAGCCTGGTTCCCTTGTAATCGGTCATGACCGGATTACGGCGAAACTCACTACGGAGGACATTGCGCGCGTGGTGGCGGCTTTGGTGAAGGGAGGCGTAGGTGTCCGCGCCGTCGGCAAGACATCTCACTCGCTGGAAGAGGCATTTGTCAATATGACGGGCAGGAGTTCGAGTGCTAGGTAGCGAGCTTTCTCTCCTTTTCAAGAGGAGGAGGACCAAAGTTTTGATGGCCCTTCTATTTCTTGCGCCTTGGCTTATGGGATTCGTAATCTTCCAGTTTGGAGGCGGTCGAGGAGGTAACGGCCCGAGCTTCGTGGATCTCGTCACTCACAACGCGGTTTTTCTTGTCCTTGCTTCGGTATCGTCTTTGATGCCGCTCCTACTACCTCTCGCCGTGTCCTTGGTGGCAGCGGACTCGATCGCTGGGGAGGCATCGCTGGGAACCCTCCGATACCTGCTTGTCGCTCCTGTCTCCCGGATGAGGATATTGGTCGGAAAGCTCCTTGTATCACTTTCGTTCGTGGTTCTAATCTGCCTCGGCGTGGCGGCTTCTGCCTTGGTCGCAGGAATGGTGTTTTTCCCCACCGGCCGCGTTGTTCTGCTCTCGGGGCAAACCACCTCGTTTCTTCACGGCATTGCGCTGGCTTTTGTTGCGACCGTTCTAATCGCAATGTCGTTGGTGTCGGTAGCCGGCATTGGCCTTGCAATCTCGACATTCACTGATATTCCCGTAGGGGCGACCCTAGGCACCTTGGGGATCATCATCTTTTCGGAGATTCTATCCAACATTTCCCAGGTCAGAGGTATCTGGCCAATGCTCCCTACCAATTATTGGCTCAGCTACGCAGACATATTTAGATTTCCGATCCGCTTAGGCGCGATCGGAAAGGATTTCGTGAGCCAGGCCGTTTGGCTGGCTTTTGCGTTTACCTTGGCAAGTGCCAGGTTCATTAGCAAGGATGTAACATCGTGATTGCTTGGCCAGGTCTGTTGCAGTGCGGGTCTCGTCGCACCTATGTAGCCCTAGGAAAGGGTTGTTTTGGACGAGTTCTTTTCTTGCTCTGAAGGTTTCTGAGGCGTTTGCAGTACTTTGACGATGTGCGAGCCAAGTCTCAGTCGGTGAGATGCGATTTGAAGAAGGTTGGGATTATGCGCTTCGCATGCGTCATGGCGGGTTCGTCGTAGCCGCCCGTAGCAGGGCAAAAAAGCCGGGCAAGCTTTGAGCAGTTGTCATAAGATTAAGGCGTGGCTCACTTCGGCGTTTTTGTTGGCGTCATGGGGAATACCAGCCCGGACAAGCGCACGCGCTCGCCTTGGTGACGCTCCCTTGAGGCGTTTGCTTCGATCATCAAAGCTGCCTGACACGGGCACCGCTTTTTAGAAGTCTGTCGACGTCATCTGGTATCTGGCCGCAATTGACCGCGAATGCTTCTTAACTCCGGCGTGGCCCAAGCACCGGAGCAAACCGCTCAGTATTCGACGGTCGTGGAATGTTGACAGCATGCATTTAAATCTGGATCCGTTAAAAACGAGGTCTGGAGCGATCGGGTGATAGTTGGCCGATGTCGACGAGCCAACTTGACCGCAGAGACCAGTAGTAATTCCGAGAATGCGCAGAACGCTGTGATGCCCGTTGGAGCTTGCGAGATCGATGGATTTACGGCCTATGCGAGAAAACATCGTAACGAGTCGGACCGTTACGCTAGCCATCTACAGACTCCTTGGTGCTGCTTTTCGCAGTCGCTGGACCGGGCGCTAACGATTGTTCAGCCAGGTGGATGGCTTTTGCGAAAGCGGAGTATGGCACAGATCGGTTCGATTCGCTGGATTTGTGTGGTTTGGCCAAGGTGCCTCCTTGGCCGGTTTGCCTCGGAGGAAATCAGGAATTAAAATGCTAGCTCAGACCACGCATCAAGTAATTGGCTTGGGCTGCCCAATCGACCAAGCGAATTTCGGCAGCACCGATTCGGTAATCGTGTTGCCCAAGGATAATCGGATCGAGCGATATGTTGGCGATTTCGAAATGGTGTTCGATGAGCTGGCCAAGCCTTGAAACCAGGTCTACTAGTTTCTCTACATCAAGTTTCGGCAGTGAGAGGTAGCCACTGAAAATCCTGGATCCGGGAATCGACGCAATGAGTTCACGGGCGTCCAAGTCTCTCAAGGGCAGAACGCGGGTCGCCTTCGAGTCAAGAATGTCCGTTAGGATTCCGCCGAGCCGCATGGTCACGAAGGGGCCAAAATTCATGTCGTGAATTACCGCGATCTTAATCTCAGTTGTAATTGGGAGTCCGGCATCGCTTGGAACCGGTTGTTTTTCAATGCCTGAAATGCCGTAGCATTGCAGAAGTTCACGACTTTGAGCGTCATTTAGGAATACCTCGCGGGTTATGGGCAGGCTGCCCCTAATCTGCTCTGGCAGTTCCGAAGCACTGCTGAGGTGAGTCGCGATCATGTTCGCAGCCGCAGGCCGGTCGATGTCATAGTGCGTAATGAATTCGCCGTTAGGCTTGGCTTTCCATTGTTGGTACTCCCACATCCTTCCAAGGACCTGCGCTGCCGACTCGGGAAACGGGAACAGTGGCACTTCGCAATAGTCAGATTTGAGTGAAGGAATGACAATTGGTAGTGAAAGAAAGTTGGCGAGCACGGTTTTAGCTTGTTTGGGGTCTTGGGAGCCGGCGACACTGGTAATTGCCTCGGCAACCTGGTTGGCCGTCATGTTAACCGCTTCAGCACCCTGCAGCAAGCGAAATGCTGCACGGGTGGAATCGGGGGAAAGTTGGCTGTCTTTTTCGTATGTGACGGTCGGTACATAAAGGGCTAGGACCGAATCCGTGTTCGGATCCGCCAAGATCGATTGAAGCGCGGTCCTATAATGCTCTGCGTCTGACCCGGTGGGAATTTCTACGGGATTCGAGATCCGAGCCTCGGAAGGTAGATCCTGCTTCAATCTTGAAAGCGTTTCGTTTTCGAATTTTGCAAGCTTGAGGCCCGCTCTCTCGAGCGCGTCTTGAGTTATAGACGCAGGTCCCCCTGTGTTGGAAAGAATGGCAGTGTTCGGGCCGCATGGAAGAGGTTGTGTCGCCAGGGCGTGGCCGAGAGAGAGCAGTTCTTCTAGACTTCCCACCCTGAGTACCCCTGTGTCGGCGAACATGGCGTCCACGGCTTCATCAACGGATATCGACAAGACTGTGTGGCCAGGGCCAAGAGGAGGGATCCCGAGCATTCCCTCAAAGCCGTTGCTTGCTGGCTCGCCTTGTGGTGTCTGAAATGTAGGATACGAAGTCATGGCGGGGGGAACCGTGGCGGCGCGTTTGGCCTTGACCGCGACTATCGGCTTGTCCTTGGAAAGTCTCCTAGCTATTCGCACAAACGTTCTGGGGTTCCCGAAACTCTCAAGGTAAAGCAGCACAACCTGGGTGTTTTCATCCTGTTCCCAGTAGTGTAAAAGGTCATTTCCGGAAACGTCGGCGCGGTTTCCCGAAGAAACAAAGGTGGAGAGCCCGATTCCGCGCCGCCGCGCCTCCTCCACAATGGCGATCCCGAGTGCGCCTGAATGCGCGATCAACGAAGCTTTTCCTGGCATGAGGCCGTGAGGGCCCAGAGTGGCGTTTAGAGAAACAGCCGGATCCGTATTGGCGACTCCCACGCAGTTGGGTCCTACGATCCGCATTCCATTTTGGCGTGCGAAGCGGACTAGCTCTCGCTCGCGACGTACGCCTTCAACCCCGGTTTCTGAAAAGCCTGACGAGATGATGACCAGTCCTCCAACACCCTTATCCGCAGCTTGGGCGACAACTGACTGGACCTCGTTTGCAGGAACGACAATGATTGCAAGATCAAGCTCATCCGGTACCTCGGTCAAAGAGGGGTATGCTTTGACGCTTGATACCGAGGAGGCGTGCGGGTTGACTGGATGGACCGTTCCCGCAAAGCTGCTTTCGAGAATATTACGGAAGATGACATTGCCGACAGATCCCCAGGTAGTGCTGGCGCCAATTACGGCGATGGATCTAGGGGAGAGAATCTTCCCGATAGATCGGGAAACCGCCTGACGCTCGCGTTCATGCATTCTCTCGATTGACTCCGGCGTCGGTTCTATATCGAAGACCACCTGAACCACGCCGTCACGATAGGAGCGGGAGTCCTTGAACCCTGCTCCATGGAATACCCTAAGCATCTTCTGGTTCTCTGGAAGCGTGTCAGCGATAAATCTGGTAATGCCGGCCTCGCTAGCTCGTGCCGCCAGCATTTCGAGCATCAGGGAGCCCAACCCTCTGCCTTGGTGGGCATCAGTTACGAGAAAGGCTACCTCCGCTTCAGATCTCCCGGGAAGCCGCTCGTACCTAGACACTGCGATCATATGCTCGCCAAGAATCGCTACGAATGCCATGCGGTCTGAATAGTCGACATTTACAAATCTCTGCAGCATCGTGTCGCTCAGCTTTGGAGTGGGAGAGAAGAAGCGAAGGTAAATCGTTTCGGGAGACAAAGAGGAATGTAGCTTTTCTATAAGGTGCACATCGGATGGCAGGATTGGCCTTATTTTGACTGTTCCGCCGTCGGATAGCACGACGTCGGTTTCCCAGCGAGCGATTAGCCGTTCTAAGTCTTCTTTAATATGTGATTCGTGGCTATCGCGCTGCGGTTTCGTCATGGATGAAGTCGCTCGTATCATCAGGTGCCTCATCGCTGCCCCGAGCTCGCTTCACCATGTCTTCTAGCGTAAAAGAGTTGAGGTGCTTGCGCATGTGCTCACCTACGCTCTCCCACACGGCGAGCAGCACGCACTGGCCTTCATGCTCGCATGCCCCATTTTCGTGCGGCAACCCGAAGTCGCCGGCGACAATTGGTCCATCGACAGCCGAAACGATCTGGGCAAGCGTTATGTCGTCAGGTTTCCGTGCCAGTACATATCCTCCGCCAACCCCTCGCTTTGATCTGACAAGGCCGGCTCCCTTGAGGGCCAGAAGAATCTGCTCGAGATAAGGCTGCGGCAATCCGGTCCTGTCCGCGACATCCTTCACCGAAGTTGGCCCGGGGTCTTCGGCATGCAAAGCTAGAGATAATAGCGCTCTTGAGGCATAGTCGCCCCTCGTCGAGACTTTCACATATCCATAGTAGTCATTTTGTGAAGGCTAGAAGTTGTAAACGTCCTAATCTGTAGTCAGAACGGTCTTTTGAGGGTATATAGTCGACCTGTCGACGGGCAGATGGGGTTTGAGTTGGAAGCGATTGCAGCGAAAGGCACTCCTTCGACATTAGAAATGCCGCCATTGCCAAATTATGTTGATGCTGGCGTTTCAAACGTTGTTCCGGCTGTTTTTCTCAACTTAGCAAGGTCTCACGGCTTTCTTTATGGCCGGTCAGTAGGCGAAATTGAGGAGCGGGTTCATTCGATCAATGCTGGTATGACTCCGGACCTTGATTCCTGGTTTCCAAAGGAGGCGAGATCTGCTTCCCAGATTGTTGTTTTTGTACTCGATGGTCTCGGAGTCCGTCAGCTAAAAAGGTTCGCTGTAAATATTCCTAGCCTTGTCATGTTCGATCTCAAAGAAATATCCTCAGTTGCGCCAACTACGACCGCAACCGCGCTGACCTCAATCTGCACTGGGGCGGTACCTTCGACGCATGGAATACTCGGGTACCGAATGGCTTTGGGAAGGGGGCAGGTATTCAATACCCTGTCATGGTCGACCAAGTCGAATCCAGTCGGGGTTCCGCCCAAGCCGGAAGTAATACAGCCCATACCGCCATTTCTCGATCTAAGCCCAAGAGTCGTTACCAAGGCACAATATCAAGGCAGCGGTTTCACGAAGGCGCACCTGCGAAGAACAGACGTGTTTGATTATCGGCTTCCCTCAACAATGGTTGACCACGTTGGCGAGTTACTGCGTAGCGGTGAACCATTCGTCTATGCGTATTATGAGGGCATCGATACTGTCGCACACGAGTACGGTTTGCACGCCTGTTACGAGGAAGAACTTCGGGAGGTTGACTATCTTCTCGGTAGGCTAGTAGCTGTATTGCCTGCTGGCACCCTTCTTATTGTGACGTCGGATCACGGGCAGGTAGAGGTTCCCAGGCCTCCGATTGAGCTGGACCGAACGATTCTCGATTCCACTTCAATGCTTAGTGGCGAGGGAAGGTTCAGGTGGCTGCATCTCAGATCAGGAGCAATTGCGAAGGTGGCCGATCTTTCGAAGCAACTTTACGGAGACGTGGCGTGGGTCCTCACCAAAGAAGAGCTGGTGGAGGGTGGATATTTTGGATCTCCGACCATGACAAAATCAGAGTTTTCACGTCTCGGCGACTTGGCGCTGATTTCAAAGACAGATGTCGCATTTTACGATCCCTTGGACACGGGGCCATATAACCTCGTTTGTCGACATGGCTCGCTCACGGACGAGGAATTGCTGGTTCCGCTGCTGAGCTGCCTGGCATAGGCAGGATCTAGACTTCAAGCTAGGTTTTGGGTCGAAGTGTCTTAAGGAGGATCATGACTGGACCTATTAACGAGTCCGACAAGGTGTTGCTTTTACCGGAGGGCAGCGGCCAGGTGCAACCGGAGGAGCCATATGAAAACAGGGAGTCCGTCAATTCTCCTTCTAAGGTTCTTCGTATCGGATCGATGATAAAGACCCTTTTGGACGAGGTTCGTGGCGTTGAACTGGATGAAGCGAGTCGCAACAGGTTGGCGGAGATCTATCAAACGTCAGTCGATGAGCTCAAGGAAGGATTGTCTCCTGACTTAGGATCAGAGTTGGAGAAACTCAGCCTGCCTTTCTCTGACGACCAGGTGCCGTCGGAGTCAGAGATTCGAGTCGCTCAGGCGCAGCTTGTGGGATGGTTGGAAGGCCTTTTCCATGGTATTCAGGCGACTCTTTTCGCTCAGCAGACCGCCGCCCGCGCTCAGCTCGAGGACATGAGGCGGCGGGGGCTTCCGTCGGGCGAAGAAAGCTCAGCTCACATGCCGGGCACGTACCTGTAGCCGATCGGAAGGAACCGAAGTGAAGGCTTCACTGGGGTGTGACCATGCGGGATACGAACTCAAGGAATTTTTGAAAGCAGAGTTATTGTCTCTAGGCCACGAGGTAGTCGATCACGGGACGTACTCAACTGATACGGTCGACTACCCGGACTTCTGCGGTCCCGCTGCCAAAGCGGTTGCATCAGGAAGTGCTGATTTCGGGATCGTCATCGGTGGCTCCGGACAGGGAGAGCAGATAGTTGCCAACAAGGTGCATGGCATACGGGCGGCCCTCTGCGTCAACGAGTACATGGCGAGGCTTGCCAGAGCACACAATGATGCCAACGTGATCGCCTTTGGTGCGAGGATACTTGCGAAGGAGTACGCTTTAGAGATCCTCAAGGTATTTATAGCCACCAGTTTCGAAGGGGGCCGACATGGCCCGCGTCTGGAAAAGATCACTGCCATAGAGGCGGCTGAGTCTGGCAAGGCTTGATTGGAACGGAGACACCGCCATCAGGCACGGGTACGATATTTTCATTTAACCTCGCCAATATTGGCAGGCGTGCTGCTAGCTCTGCTTGTGGCTGGGGGGCTTTATGCCATTGCATCCGGACACCACAAGGCGCCTGGTGTCGTTTTTCCCACGGAGCCGTCGATCGTGGCCGCAAATACGACGAGCACAACGCGGCCGCCAGTAACGACGACGTCGACGAGTTCCACTACAACGAGTACAACCGTTAAACCTCCGCCACCGGGAGATCCAACTTATGCGGTAAGCGTTTCGGTGTTCACACTGTCAGAGCCAGGGAAGTACCTTTGCGCGCCGCACGGTGTCGCATCGGGTTGCATAGTCAGATCCATGCCGCTTTATGTATTCTTCCCGGCCGTTGGGAGTGCCGGGGAGGTGTTGTCGAATGCTGCTCCCGATAGGTCGGCGGGCGCGTTTCCTCTGATAGTTTTCGGCAATGG
This sequence comes from Actinomycetota bacterium, assembly GCA_027318945.1. GTDB lineage: Bacteria > Actinomycetota > Acidimicrobiia > Acidimicrobiales > Acidimicrobiaceae > SCQM01. Next base: position 16,927 of record DAHVOF010000144.1, read on the forward strand.
TTACCTGGAGGGCGTCACCGGTTATTCCGATCTTCTTAATTACTGGGCTTCGAGGGGGTATATCGTGGTGGCCCCCCAGTTTCCGCTTTCGCAAGTCGATTCAGTCGGAGGTCCTTGGGAAGCGGACATACTTAACCAGCCGGGCGATTTATCCGCGGCGATAAGTTTCATGATGGCCCAGAATGCCGCGTCTTCTTCGACTTTTTATAGGCTGATCAATACTGGCGCAATTGCTGTAGTTGGGCAAAGCGATGGCGCCGATGATGCTCTAGCGGTGGGATATAACACCTGCTGCACCGATCAGAGGGTGAAGGCCGTGATAAGTCTTTCCGGAGCTGAACTTACATCATTCCCGGGGAAATACTTCACCGTCGCAGGTCCTCCATTGCTTGTGGTTCAGGGCACAGATGACGAAATCAACTTGCCTTCCGACTCGCAGACGGTTTTCGCCGCTGCCCACCCTCCAAAGTACTACCTCAGCCTTTTGGGGGCGGATCATCTTGAAGGCTATCAGGGTGACAATCCGTACTCAAATGTCGTTCAAGGAGTTACCACGGCTTTCCTGGATTACTACCTCAAGGGTCAGCCTGGAGCGGTGAGCGTGATGTACAAGGCGGGCAACGTGGCAGGGACGGCTCAGCTTAGCTAGAAAGAGGTGGCATCGTGCGCGAATGGGCTATCGACTACTTTGGCGCAAAAGGCGGCGATTTGCGCCTCGGGGTCAAAGATCTGATCGATGTCGAGGGAACTAAAACTTCGGCCGGATCACGGCTTGTCGCATCGAGAGCATCTGTGTCGACGAGGGATGCTCTATTGCTGGCTGGTGTGAGAGGCCAGGCGGTGCAGATAGTGGCTAAGACCAATTTGAATGAGCTTGCCTTTGGCGCTACTGGCATAAATCCTTGGTTCGGCACCCCGCTAAACCCACTGAATCGTAATTTGGCTCCCGGAGGGTCAAGTTCAGGGTCGGCGGTGGGCGTAGCCATGGGCGAGATCGACGTTGCTTTTGGATCGGATACGGGTGGCTCCATTAGGATACCGAGCGCTTGTTGTGGAATTTTTGGATTAAAGACAACCGCGGGTCGGGTGCCGTTGGATGGCGTATGGCCTGTCGCCCAATCACTTGACACAATCGGTCCCATGGGCGCCAGCTCGGCAATGCTCGACGCGGCAATGACACTGTTGGAGCCTGGTTTCCGTTCTCGTGTGCCCAGCGGCAAGAAGGTTGCGGTTCTTGAAGGTTCGGGTTCGAAGGAGAGCCTTTCTGCTATCGCTGCAATATTGTCTCTTCCCGGATGGGAAGTCGAGCTGGTCGAAGATCCTGGCCTTGAACAGGCTCGACAGGCAGGCCTAGAAGTCATGCTGCTCGAGGCTCTGAGCAACAACGGAGCGTTGTTGGCCGAGTCGCACCGGCTGGACCCGGCGATTGTCGAGCGGTTCTTACAGGCTCTGAGATTCACGAATGCTGACCGCAAATCAGCGGGTCAATTAGCAGTTCAATTCCAGACAAACGTCGAACGCCTCCTATCGAGACATGATTTTCTCGCTTTGCCCACGCTTAAGGTGCCTGTTCCGGAACTCGAGAACTCCCGATCCGCACCGCTGAATGCGAACACGATGCCTTTCAATGTCACAGGGTCGCCAGCAATAGCTATTCCAGTAGCGGTTACGCGCATGGTGAAAAAATTCCTCGATGTTGGAAACAGCTTCGCTCCAATGGGGATGCAGGGAGATGGTGATTCGCCAATGCCTCTCTCAATTCAGGTCGTCGGCAGGAAGGGCTCCGATGAGGAGTTGGTCGGCCTTGCAAGCGTTTTAGAGTCGGTGGTTCGGGAGCTGTGATCGTTAGCGATTGGCGGTCATAGGGACGTTTCTGTCCTGCGTATTAGCGCGGGATAAGGACTACCTTGCCAATTGTGCTCCTTGACTCTATGCGTTCATGCGCATTGGCGACTTCGAAAAGGCTGAACTCCGTAATCTCGTCGAAGCGAACTTGCCCGCCTACTGCCATTGGCAATGCCTCTGCCATGATATCCCTGGCCATTTTCGGGTCGGTTTTCCGGATGTTTCCGAACGAAAAGCCGGCGACAGTTCTAGAGGAGTGATGTAGCTGGCTCGTTTTGAAGATGCCGGGATCGCCGGAGGACATTCCAAAGACTACCAACTGTCCCCCGGGTTGAAGAATCTCGAGATCCTGCTGGATAGTTTCGCCGGCAACTGAATTGAGGATGAGGTTAACGCCATCTGGATGTATAGATCTGATTTCACTTGGATAGTCCGGCGTGTCGCTGATGACGACGACCTCGGAGGCGCCTGCGCGGAGTGTGGCCTCAACCTTTGCGTGGGAACTTACCAAGGCTGTGATAGATGACGCTCCGAATGCCCGCGCCATCTGTATTGCGGTAAGTCCGATTCCGCCTGCGGCAGCGTGTACTAGCAGGCTGGTGCCCTGGTTGAAAGCACTATTTTTCCTGAGAATGGCGTAACTGGTGCAAGTGAGCAATGGAGAGGCTGCTGCCGTCGCGGTATCCATCTCTTCAGGAATTTCGAAGACAAGGTCGACATTCGCGAGGAGGTGCGTTGCATATGAACCGGTGTCGCCGAATCCGACAATTCTCTTGCCAACCATCCCTTCCGAGCTCTCTGAGCCTGCCTTCACGACGCGGCCGACGAAGTCTATACCCGCCACAAATGGTGGTCCGGCGATCTGGTAGAAGCCTTTTCTGGCCATGATGTCTGCAAAGTTTACAGAAGACGCTTCAGTCTCCACGAGGACCTGGGAACTGTCAGGGTCGGGCAGTTCCAGCTCAGTCTTGAAGAAGACATCCGGTGCGCCGAACTTTTCGAATGCCATTACAGCGTGTTTCATTCCACCCTCCTGCTTTTTGCTGATATTACACGTAGGATTCGACTGAGGTAAGCCATGGCGACCATCGCTCGATCATATTTACTTTTCAAGGAGTGATGCGGCAGAGAATCAGAAGGCCGGTTTTTCGGCGGCTTGGGTCGAACGCAACAGAAAGTGGCGCTCCACTTCTAAATCGCTCTTGTTACAAAGATGTAATTTATTTTTTTCACTATCCTGTCTGCGGACCTGTTTCGCGGAGTAAGTTTGTAATGCAATCGAAAAGGTGCGCAGCTATTTACATGTCAGTTGCGGTCGAGCCAGGAAAGGGTTTGAATGTCAGAGCAAAGGCCGTCTACATGAAATCCTTTGTTCACCTTCACACTCACACCGAATTCTCCATGCTTGACGGGGCCGCCAGGATCAAAGAGGCGGTGGCAAAGGTAAGGGCGGATTCGCAGCCCGCTCTCGCGATTACTGATCATGGCAATATGTACGGGGTACTTGACTTTTATAAGGAGTGCAGATCTCAAGGGATCAACCCAATCATTGGTATGGAGGCATACATGTCGGGCGGATCGCGATTCGATCGTCCCTCAAGGAGAGGTCGTGTT
>DAHVOF010000145.1 GCA_027318945.1 Actinomycetota bacterium
GATCTCGCTGCGCTGGCACGGACCCATCGGCGGCCGGACAATGAGCGGTTACGTACCACAGTCGGTCGGAGAACTGCTGATCCAAAGGGCGGTTGATCTGGGAATCCGCTTTACCAGGACCGGCAATAATTGGAACGATTACGCAGTGACCAAGAACCAGATGGTTCGCTTTGCCAACCTGGGAATGACGCCCGTCATCAACTTGATCTACTCTGTTTCACCTCGCCACACCGACGAATATTTCGTTCAGAAGACCCGCGAGGCCGCCGCTCTCGACCCTTACCGACTTTGCTTCAAGGATGTGGGAGGTCTACTCACGCCCGACCGAATCAGGGAGCTTGTGCCAAAGCTGCTAGAAGTATCCCCTGGGGTGACATGGGAATTTCACGGCCACTGCAACAACAGCTTCGGCCCGATAAACGCGCTTGAGTTTGCAAAGCTGGGCATCGGAATCTTGCACACCTCGGTACCGCCGCTGGCCAACGCCAACTCCCAACCCTCCATTTACAACGTGGCTGAGAATCTTGCAGCACTCGGATTCAAGCCGAAGATAGATACGGAAGTGCTGAGGCCTGCCAGCGAATACCTGACTTATGTCGCCAAACGGGAGAAGTTCCAGATCGGCGAGCCCTACGAGTACGACGAGCGCCTCTATTCGCACCAGGTTCCTGGAGGGATGATCTCCAACCTCAGATACCAGCTCGCCCTGGCAGGGGTGTCAGAACGCATCGACGAGGTGCTAGAGGAGATACCTCTGGTGCGGGCCGAACTCGGCTATCCGATCATGGTCACGCCGCTGTCTCAGATAGTGGGCACACAGGCTGCTATCAACGTCATAACAGGCGATAGGTACTCTCAGGTAACCGATGCGACAATTGAGTACGCCCTTGGTCGCCATGGCAGGGAAGCCCCTTCCGTAATAGACCCGAGCGTGAAGGACAAGATTCTCGAGCGTCCCCGGGCCAAAGAAATTGAGGCGCTCACCGAGTGGGAGCCGACCCTGGCCGAGCTGAGGCAAAAATACGGCAGAGACATCTCCGACGAGGATCTCATACTGTGCGCCATAGTGGGAGATGACGCTCTGGACGTTGTTGGAAGCTCCTCGGCTACGAGGCACCACCTCACTTCCGCGAAGCCTCTGTCACAACTTATTTACGAACTCGTGCACCGCGATAGCCACAGGTACGTGTCGATCAAGCGCGGAGATGTCTCCCTAACCGTCGTAAAAAGCGAGTAAGACCCCTCTTCAGTTAATCCCGATAGACAAAAGGAAACCAAATGGAACTGTCACATGATGACGTATTGGAGATATTGGAGCTGCTAGAAAGCTCCAAGGTGGAGTATCTGGAACTTGAGGTAGGCTCCACAAAGATAGTGGCTAATCGGAGCGGAATCACCCTGGGACGTTCTCCTGAAATCCCGATCATCGCGGAGCCACCACAGGCACCTTCGACCGTGGCGCCTGCTTCAGCACCCTCAGGAGAAGTCGCAACTCAGGACCCTCCCAGGCGCGCAGAAAAGGTCGGCCTTGTCAAAGTCACCGCCCCGGTGGTGGGGGTCTTCTACCGCCAGAGCGAACCCGGGGCACCGCCTTACGTCGAAGTGGGATCAAAAGTCGAGGAGGGAGCGACTCTGGGTCTGCTGGAGGTGATGAAAATGTTCACATCGGTCACCGCCCCGTCGAGGGGGGAGATAGTGGAGATCCTGGTTCAGAATAACGAGTTCGTAGAGTTCGAGCAGCCGCTCATGCTGATCCTTCCCGAGACAGCCCCGTGAGTCTAAAGCGAGTCCTGATCGCGAACAGGGGAGAGATAGCCGTGCGGGTCATAAAGGCTTGCAGGGCGATGGGGATCGAATCGGTGGTTGCGGTATCAAAGGCTGACACGGATAGCGCGGCTGCCCATCTTGCCGACAGGTCGGTCTGTATCGGGCCTCCGAGAGCGGGAGACAGCTACCTGAACCAGAACGCCATTCTAGCTGCGGCCCTCGGAACAAAATCGGATGCCATACACCCAGGCTATGGCTTTCTAGCAGAGAATCCACGATTTGTGAGGGCATGCGAGGACCACGGGATTACCTTTGTCGGGCCCAGCTCCTCATCAGTCGAAATGATGGGGAACAAGCTGGCGGCTAGGGAGCTGGCTGTTAGCTATGGAGTGCCAGTTGTGCCGGGGTCACCAAGGGTGAAGGATCTTAAGGAGGCTGGGACCACCGCGGAAAAAATCGGCTATCCACTTCTTTTCAAGGCTGCCGCAGGTGGAGGCGGCAGGGGAATAAGAATAGTGAACAGCAAAGGCGAGCTGGAAGCGGCCTTCACAAATGCTTCAGCGGAGGCTGAGGCGGCCTTCGGAGACTCCACCTTGTACATGGAAAGATATGTAGTCTCCGGTAGGCACATAGAGATCCAAGTCTTCGGGGACTCCTTCGGCAACGCAATACACTTTGGCGAGAGGGACTGCTCGATGCAGAGGAGATACCAGAAGATTATCGAGGAGGCCCCTGGCGTGATGGTACCTGAGGATACCAGGAAAAAGATCAGGGCTGCAGCGGTAGAGCTAGTTCAGGGAATCTCCTACGAAAATGCAGGAACAGTCGAGTTCATCTACGACATAGACAGAGACGAGTTCTATTTTCTGGAGATGAACACCAGGATCCAGGTGGAGCACCCCGTCACCGAGCTAGTCACAGGCGTAGACCTTGTTCAGCTGCAGCTTCGGGTGGCTTCCGGGGAATCTCTCGGACTCTCACAAGACGAGGTGGCTCTGTCCGGCCACGCCATCGAGTGCAGGATCAATGCTGAGTCTCCTCAAAGGTCTTTCCATCCCTCGCCAGGAAGGATCACAAGATGGAGACCGCCAGAGATGGAGGGATTGAGGCTGGACAGCCACTGCTTCGAAGGCTATTTGGTCCCACCCTTCTACGACTCCCTTTTGGCCAAGATGATCGTATCTGGAAAAGACAGAACAGAAGCGCTGGAGAAAACAAGGGTGGCTCTCTTAAAATTCGAGGTGGAAGGCATAGAAACTAATATCTCTTTCCTCTCATTTCTCACAAGCGAGCCGGATTTCAAGTCCGGAAACTACAACACCAGATGGGTCGAGCAGAACATAGGAAGGTTCCTTCCCCAGGGGTAATGCGGGGGGCCCGACCGGGGGGATGGAACCTTTGCCTATCAGGCCTTGAGTTCGTCTGCCACAGCTTCGTACCGAAAATATGGCTTCTCGAATAGACAGGAGCGGCCCCAGGCTTAACCCGGGACCGCCCGCTTCTCCCAAGGGAGATTAAGATCGCGAAGTTTTGGAGCTACTCGCCCCTCATTTCGACTTCGCGCCAAAGAACAAAGCGCTTGAGCAGCAGTCGCATTCCTTGAACGATGACTACCGTGACTATTACTATGAGCAGGAGGACTGCAAAATAGTCGTTTGTCTGGTATTGATTAGCAAATAGAACCAATCGCACACCTACACCTTGGGCACCTCCAAGCATTTCAGCCGTTATGGCACCGAGGAATGAGTAGATTAGCGCCAATTCGAATATGTTTGCCAAAGCTGGAACCGCATTTGGAATCACGAACTTCCACATGCGCTCTCTTTCGCTGAAGCCAAGTACCCTTGCCAGCAGCATGTGATCTCGATCGGACGCAGTGAATGCACCTATCGCTCCAAGCAGAACCGTGAATGTCACAAAGCTGACTATGTTGGCTATCTTCGACATCGGACCGAAACCGAACCAGATAATAAATATGGGTATCAGCGCGATGCGAGGTACAGAATTTACCGCAGTGACGATAGGGCGAAACGCTCTTTCGAGCACTGGAAACCTCACAAAACTGTAGGCAATAGCTATTCCAACAGCCAACGAAACTATAAATCCAACGATGCTCTCAAAGAGAGTAATCCTCAGATCGGTGGTGACTATGGAACCACCGAGCATTCCGACGAATGATCTCCAAATTCCACTGGGTTCGCCGATAAACACAGGATTGAGTAGTCTTCTAGCTGCAACGTACTGCCAAGAGCCGAGCCACAGGACCACAAAGCCTATTCTAATCAACCATTTTTGAATCGATTGCCTTCGCTCAAGACGTCTAGTACCGGCTAGCAGCTGCTCTTTGCCACTTTCCTCGTCCATTGTGAACTGGTCCATCGCATTTTGTGAAAAGTCGACAACCGACATTGAAGCGTCCCCTCTAAAGATCTTCTGCAGTGAATTCCCGTGATAGCTGGCTCCAGATTTCTTCGTAAATCTTTTGAAATTCGGGAGTCGAGCGGGAATGCACCGCCGAACGTGGCCTCGGCAGCGGTATCTGTATTTCCTTGGCAATACTGGCTGGGCGATGGCTGAACACGATAACGCGATCAGCGAGAAGGATCGCCTCCGAAATATCGTGAGTAACTAAAAACACCGTGCCTTCATAGCTGCCCAGAAGCTTCATAAGCCGCTCTTGCATCAGAATCCGCGTTTGCGCATCGAGGGCGGCAAAAGGCTCATCCAGCAGCAGGAGGCTGGGATTTGTGACCAGAGTTCTCGCGAGCGCCACCCGCTGCCGCATCCCCTGTGAAAGCTGCGCCCGATAAACGTCGGCATACGCAAGCAGATCAACTTGTGCGAGTGCCTGCTCCGCCCTCATCCTTCTCTCGCTGGCTGGAACTCCCAAGGCCTCCAAGCTCAGTTCAACATTTCCTCTCGCCGTCCTCCATGGAAGAAGTGCGTCGCGTGACATCGCAAACCCGATCTTCGGGTCCTCGGGAACCGGAGTCTTCCCAAAGACCTTCAGACCACCCGACGTAATCTTTTCAAGGCCCGCAACAGCACTTAGGAACATGGTCTTGCCGGATCCGCTCGGACCAACAATTGCCACGTACTCCCCTGCCCGAACACGTAAATTTACCTTCTTAAGAATTTCAACTGGACCCTTTGACCCGTTCAGCCAAAGGCAAACGTTCTCAGCATCTATCGCCAGGCCTAAAGAAGGCCCCAATCCTTCTTGCCCACCTTTTGTGGCGCTAGGTTCAGTTGAGGTCATGTCTGATCGAGACAACGGGTCCACCAGTTCTCAAGCTCCAGCTGCGCCTAACGTGTCGACCTCTGCCGCGCTCGAAGGACAGCCCGGAGCAAGATAGTCAGCCACATTAATGTTTGGAATCGGCTTGATTATCTTCTGGTTCACATCCAGCTGATACTGGGCCTGCATGCTGGCCTGGTTTACATAAACCGCCATCACGCTATCGATTACATTTTGCGTCACATATTTAAGTGCGGACGCAGAGAGCGTCGGACCCGTAAGCTGCGACTCGATCTTCTCCGCTGCTGCGAAGTTGGCTGACTGATGCATCCAAACCGATGCCTGCGCCATTGCCGTCTGGAACTCCTTTACCTGAGTCGGGTGCGCATCGATCCACGTCTTAGTAGCCATCAGGGTATTTGCGTGAAGTCCGTTGGCAGTCCCGGAAAGGTAGCTGGGCAGTACACCAGGCTGGCTAAAACTCACTAGCTGGTGGATTCCATTTTTTCCGATCAGTGATGCTGCACCGGCTACATCTGTAACAAGCGCATTGATAGCACCGCTCTGAAGTGCCGCAAACTCAGGAGTTCCGATACCACTCAATCCAACAACTTGAACAGCTGACACCGGAATATTCGCCTGGTTCAGTCCGTACAGGAGAGTGTCGTAACCCTCTCCACCTAGTCCGACTAGGCCTATCTTTTTGCCACGGAGACTTTGCATAATCTGAGCCGGGCTCTCATTCGGTGGGGTTGGCATTGAGGAGTTGGCAAGGATCAAGAAGTACTCGGTTGTCAATCCAGTGACCGCCTCCACATGGATCCCGGCTTTCGACTGGATTACAAATGGGTCGGGACCCAGTCCAATATCGATGCTGCCACTCACCAATCCAGCCTCACCTGCTGTGCTGCTCGATATTGGAATAAAAGTCGCATGCAAGTGATTCTTCGCAAAAAATCCCTCTTGGTTTGCAACCAGCAATGGCGTGCAGCTAAAAAATCCAGTGTCGCATGCAACGTTGATATTTGACGTGGCGACCGTTGTGCTGGAACTGTTTGCTGAGCTACCGCTTGACGAAGGGCTTGAGCTGGCTGTAGTGGAACTGCCGCAAGCCGAAACTAAAACGATAAGAGCAAAAAGGGACGAAAGGCGGGCCATAGTGCCAACCCTCCTGCTCCCAGCATGAGAATCCTGCTTTTTCAAAAAACCCTTCATAAAGTTATTCCCCCTTGTAGTGCAATTTCAAAACTGGACCGATTAATGCCAAAATCAAGACATGTCGAATCCGTTCCCCTCTTTGTCGCAACACCTTGCATTGCAGTGAAACGGTACAGCTCTCCGGCAGGCAATTTATCCCGCAATGCACAAGTGTGACAGTTATCATAGCTCAAAGGAGTTGTAGCCAACCAAGAGCGCGAGAAAGAGAATTCCATTGAATGGCCGGCCGGAGCATTCCACGCATAAAGAACCGGAAAAGTAAAAATGCTATAAACCCGCCATGTCCAGGCTGTTTGCAACGTCGCAATATTTATTATGGCCTCTATAGA
>DAHVOF010000182.1 GCA_027318945.1 Actinomycetota bacterium
CACCCCGGAAAACGCATCGGCATGGTTCAAACACTGCCTCGAAGGTCTACAGCATTAGGGAAAACGCTCTAATGCAAAAGAGAGACAGCGACGCACTCGATCGCGGAACTCGTCGGAAGGAACACCGTCGTACACGATAAAACCGGGCTTCTCTACGTCTGTAGCATCGACTCCCTGTGCCTCGCACAGATATAGACGGATGCCGTCGACCTCGACTTGTGCAGCAGCCCAAGAGCTTCCCGTTGGCGAGGACCTGCCGCTCATGACCAATTTAGGACGCGTGGGGCGGCATGCCGCCCAGGGTGACTGTAGTGGCCTTTTCAGTATTCCTTTCAATGTTGTCGGGCCAAAGGAATACCGTAGGGACATTTTCCAACCAATCAATGGCATAGCGTGGCTTCTGCGGTGGAGCGAACTTGCCAACAAGCCGGTGAATGTCCACTTTTTGTGTTGTGATCCCCGGCGCACTGCCTTCGATGTGCGTGTTGGTATGAGCGGCGCTGACTCCAATGGCCTCAAGTTCGAGCCCCATATCGGATCGGAACGTGACACGATCTTCGTTTATCCGTACCGTACCCGGTGGATAATGCGTCTCCGGTCCACCGACAGACTCAGGTCCCTCTGTATCCATACAGAGCTGTAGGTCCCCATCGCGCCATATCTTGAATCTTCGAATGGGACCCGCAAGCGGCCCATGGTCGTCTACGGTCGGTACATAGCTTGTAATGATGTCTTGAAAGTCTTCCCATTGCCTACTGAACATGGTGTTTTCCTCATTGCCGCGGATTGTCGGGGGCTAGAGCGTGTTCCACTGCCGTCGCATCACAGCACCGCGCAACGCCGAAAACAAACCTAATCCGGCTCGATTCACATCCACGATCTCTGTGAAATCGCGCAATTGACCATTGATATTCGCGGCTCGCAGCCTCGCAAGGAGCGTCTCAGCAGCTGTGAGCGTTGCCTCGCAGTCCGCAATGGCTGAGTCGAAACTCTCTCTGTTCGTGAGCCTTGCCTGTTCATGCAGCGCATGGAGGTAGTGGCGGAACGCGGCTTGCTCGCCGAAACCAACGGTTGATGGTTGCGCTCCACTAAAAAGAGCGGGCGTATAACCACCATCCAATTCCGGCGGCGGGGCCATGAGCTGAAGGAGGCCCAACCGATGCGCGATATCCAGGAAGGGAATCTTGTACTCGGACAAGGCTTGAGGGCAGTAGTACCATGTCGCTCTCTGCCGGATTTCATCTTCATAGGTTGCGTTGAATTTTTCTGGTGGGAACGAGCGTACATTCATCCAAGTCCCCGATCCGATCGCATTTACTCCCGCCGCATTGGCCGCAAGCATCTGATGTGTGCAATATCCGAGGATTACCTGAGAACCTAAAAGCCTTAGGCCGGCACAGAGGTCCAGCACATTGGCGACCCAATTGGGATCGTCCACAAGGTATTGCCCATTGGGATGTTCGCAGACCACATAGTATGCGGGAGCGTTCCAAGTCTCGGCACGCTCTATCAAATCGGCGATCTGGTTCGCATTCTTTACCGCGTCAGCACTTATCGCGATCGTGGAAATAAGAGATGCGTTGTCGTTCTCTACGCGTGCTTCTTCTAGGACAGCCCGTTGTGTCTCTGCCCAATCATCGTCAACTGCACTCGCGAAGAGACCGGGAAGCACGAAGCGCGAGCAACCGATACGGCCATTGAGATCCCGCAAGCTGTCGAGTAGACGTGACAGTTCCTGTCCTTGCCAAAACACAGTAGTCGCATAGTTGGTCGGCCAGTAAGCGTGATTGCGCAGCTTCTCATGATTCGAATGGGGAAGATAAAACTGTGGGTCGAGGATTGCATCGCCGCCGGGAATATCGCGTATGTCTGAACCAAAGCGCACGAGCTGTTCGTCCGTAAGATCACGCGGGCTTAGAATGACGCTGCCACCTCCCCACGAGCGGAGGAGCGTCCGGCAATGTTCCATCATGCCGTGTCCGAATTGAAGGTATAACTCCATCTGATAGCTTCCTTTCTTGCTAGACGAGCCCTTCGCTTTCGTAAATTTCCTGCAGCCAAAGTCTGGCTTCGCCAATTGTCCGAGGCCGATGAATTCGATTCTTTTGCGTCATCGTCGCGATCAGATCCCGAAAGCTGTCTCTTGCGACTATCGGGAGAGCAATAGGCGGTAGAACAACTTGCTCGACTCGCTTAAGCAATTCAAGATGATCGCGAGGAGGAGGATCAAGAAAGGCATTCTTGCCGGTCGCGCACTCGTGCAGGGTGACTCCGAGAGCGAAGAGGTCGGCGCGTGAATCGATATCACGCTTAAAATTACGACACTGCTCCGGCGGGGCGTACCCTAGGGTCATTTTGCCGTAAGGGAGAGCGGTCGCAGTGAGAGATGACAGGTCAAGATGGCGAGCGATGCCGAAGTCCAAAAGCCAAAAATCGCCAGCAAAATTGCGCATGATATTGTCGGGTTTAACATCCCGGTGCACGATTTGAGAGCGCTCCGCACTCTCCAGAGCTTCCATCATCTGCAAGCCAAGCCTAAGTACGCTGTCTGCGGGAAGGGGTCCTGCGACGAGTATGTTTCGCAGGGTATCGCCAGATACTTTTTCTTCTCGCAGCCATACACAGGTTCCGATATTTGTGTCCGCTATACCATGTTCCAGAATGCGCGGCACACGAGGCGACTGAATCTGCTGTACAGCCAGCATCTCGCGTCGTACTGATTCGGGATCAGTTTTCGGATAGACAATCTTGAGGACGACCTCTCCGTCACGTCCGTGCTTTGCAGCCAGAACGAGCTTCTGGCCTCCCTGTCCAAGTGGGCGAAAATCAGACAGATCAGGAAAACTTCTCTGCAGCCATGTGGTGTCGATCGGCGTCGTCATGAAATAGTCTGATTACAACGTGGCCAGCCTCCAAGTCCATTCATTAAAGAGCCATGAGGCGTATGACCTGGGCCGCCTTTCTCGCCGTTCAACTAGTCGTGGTTTCTCCTTAGACAGCACACCAATCCCGTGTTGTAGAGCAGTTTCGAGTAAACTGCCTCCTCTTGGTATGGCCGGAACTAGGACATAGGATTCTGGAGTGAACCATGTGTTGATAAACGCTTGATCAAGAGCGGCACGCCATTCAGCAACCTTCGCTTCTATTGCTACAATCCGCCGGATCGCGAATGTTCGGGACAAAGCTCGCGCCCGCCACTGGCCCTTTTGCAAAACAACCATGTCGGCTCGTTCCAGGCGGCTTAGAGACCGCTCGGTTTCCGAACCGAATAGCGACTTGAGATCCAGGATACGAACCGGTCCCGCAGTTGCCAGATGCTGCATCAGACGCAGATCGGAAGGGAGGATGCTCCGTCGTTCAGCCGCCCACTCGGCAGCCACCGACTCATTCCAGACAACCACCACGAGATCGGGAAAGCCAGAGGGCAGGCGCGGTTCTCTGAAAACTGTCAACCGCTCGCCTTTCTTGGGCTTCACCGCGTGCAACTCCAAAAACCAATCCACCAGATCCTGCTCGGGGCCAGAACGCCCCTTGCGGAATAGAATGCCGCTTTCTCTCGGATTGGTAGTCGAATCAACAATGGTCATAGAACATCCGTATGCAGAAACCAGATCAATCATACCGGTTATGGCGAACTAACTATCTCGCCAGTCCCAGTGTTGTGTAGAACTGCGACAGTTCAGCGAATGCCTTTGTCACTGAATGGTCGAGCCGACACTCGTCGGCCAGTCTTTCAAACGGTGCTCGCCAATCGAGCGGCGGAGGTTCTAGCATCGCAGGAATTGGGTGCGTTCTCCTACGACCGAATGTGTTCCGAAGAGCCTCGGTAGTGACAGTGGGATCAAGCGTTCCAGACTGGATCAGCAGAACCATATCAACCAAGTCACGCACTCGGCTGTTCACTGTTCCAGTCCGAGGTAGCGTATATGCATGCAGTTTCTCAGCGAACTGTTGCTCCCTTTGGATTATCGGCACAGATGCCGCCGGAATTTGGGCAAATCCGAACCAATCTCGTGTCTGGATATGTTCCAGCGGATCGAGCACGATGTCGCCAAAGCCCACGTCCATGTGGAATCTCGCGAATTTGCGTTGAGCCATCATTGCTTCGACCGGGTAACGCGAACCGCCGTAAGGAGCCCCGTCAAGGTCCATCATGGGAACTCCAACGCGGAATGAAAAGAAATCGCCCAGATTGCGGAGCCCCGCTTCCTGAAGATATACGAGCACCGCATCGCCCGCTGACGTGGGCATCGAGCGCACCGTAAAGTCGAGGTCCTTTGTCGCGCGCGAAATTTCAAAGCGAAGTTCCATTGCATAGCCACCCTTAAGAACCCACTGTGTATCTGCGCCATCGAATAGGCGAGCCAGGAAGCGGTCGAAGGCGACTTGGCGGCGGAGTCTTTGTAATTCAGTACCTTCAGTTTTGGCTATCCGTTTCAGCCGCTCTTCGAGAGCCGCACGTAGCGCCGCACCTGTGGCATATTTGCTTTTATCGATCACGCCGCCTCCAGTTCGCGTGCGACGGATGCAAACTGGGAATTCTGTAGCAAATCAGCAGCCTGCTTTCGTGTGATCTTGCCGCTTGATCTGGCCTGCTGAAATGCTTGGCGGAGCGTATCCTTCGGGAGCGAACCTTCCTTCCAGACATCCAGAATTGTGCGCAGAGCATCAGTCACCGGGACGCCAAACAGAATCTCCTGCTCGCTTTCCGATATCTCTCCGTAATGAAGGCGAAGAATTTTGGGCACTGGAGCTCCGCGACGGAACGATGGCGGCACAGTCATATCAAGCCGGGAAGGATTCACATCTGTGAGTTCATGAAGACTCAGAGCGGTCTGGTGGCTATAGACTCCGGCTGGCCGATCGGTGCGATCACGCGACCAGAGCCACCACAGAATCAGATCCGGGCGCTCCGGTTCAGGGAAGAGAGCCAGCCGATAGATTCCCCTATGCTCGCGGAGCCAGTTGCCCACCTCGACGTGGTAGGCGCGTTTGTTGCTGGCATAGCCGAGAGAAGCGGCTTGCTTGGTCGTAAAGTATCCTCCCTGAGCTTCTGCGATCCGATACAGCTCTTTTTGAGGCTCATTCGGGATTTTCATAATAGGTCAACGTTCTTGACTCATTATGCGGTTAGGTTCGTTCAGAAGCAAGCTTTTTTTCCAACCCCATTCATGGGGTTGGAACGGCATAGCGCCTCATCGTGACGCTACGACCTTTGGGATGGCACTATAAAAGCCGACTCTGTGAGTTTGGAATCAGTGACATACGGGGTCTGATAAGGCACTTCAACCCCACGATCAACCCCTTCAATGGGGTTGGCGATCACAATCCGGATGTGGTCATCCAGCGACCTTTGGGAACCAACGCCAAAGAGCTGACGCCCGAAAACGCTCCAACGACCTTTGGGTTCTCCAACCCCAATTCAACCCCAATACTATTGCCCTATACCTATTTTCAATAACTTAGCCCTCTCTGAAGGATTAAGAACTTATCCGTAAATAGATATCGTTTGTCTCCAGCAGATCATGGCGGCAGCCAA
>DAHVOF010000183.1 GCA_027318945.1 Actinomycetota bacterium
GGTCCTTGTTTTATTCGGACTCTCAAGCTTGCCCTAACAGCTAGCGACAACGCAACTACGCCGTCACCTCTACGCCGTCCTCATCCCCAGTGACGCCTAACATCCCCATCGCACTCAACGAACGCGTCGCTCAACAACTGCCTGGGTGACCAGTCAAAAGATGTCAATAGATGAGGTGGTGACAGAGGTTGGCTCAGGGATGAACGCAAAGCGGCGGCGTCTGGCGCGTTTGCTCTCAGATCCCACTGCCACAACCATCGTGGTCGAACATCGGGACCGCCTGGCAAGGTTTGGGACAGAGCACCATCACAGCGCTGTCTGCGCAGGGTCGCAAGGTCGTCGTCATCGATGACGCTGAGGTAGACGACGATCTGGTGCGGGACATGACAGAGGTGCTCACGAGCTTCTGCATCAGGCTCTACGGCAGGCGTGGCGCACAGAACCGGGCCATCAAAGCCCTCGGGTGCACCCCTCCAGCCGGATACATCATGGCTGCGGGTGCAGGCTCATCGCTCCGGCCAAGATGGCAAAGACACCCGTCTGCGCCATAACCGGACATACAGTTGACCGTGACGTAAATGCTGCACTGAATCTCCGTGACTGGCCGGAGTCAAATGTCGATCCTGGACCAGTCGGCTCCAGCGACCCAGTGGACACTCGGGCTGCCTATATTGGCGGTACAGACGCTGGCCCCGGCGATTGGACGACCCGCGCTGTCGGAGGAGCGACCGTAAGACCTGCCCGCAAGGGAAGGCCAGTCGCGGTGAGGCGAGAAGCAAAACCCCACAAGGGGAAGCTGTATGAGCGTGTCACTAGAACACACTCAACGGCAACGGTTCGCTTTGCATTTTCCTACGATCACATGCCCAGAAACACGGAGTCGTGCTCAGGTTTCAAGTTCGGAAACCTGAAATGTCCGTACCGCACACCCCTGTGCAATCGGGTGGGAGACAATAACCTCGACCCAAAAATGGTGCTTCCGGCAAATTGGCCGGAGTGAACGGAAGAGGATCGGCACGAAGTGTTCCCTTCTTCTCCAAGCTTCCTCGAACCTATCGCCGGAACTTTCGCAGTTCGAATCACAAGCAAGCACTTTGTTGGTCTTGAGAAAGTCAGTGGAAACAGGGATGAGAGAGGAGTTTTCGAACGTGGGATTTCTTCTGATGTCCCCAGCCACGTCATGGTCGAATCTTTTTTCTGAAAGAATAGCCGAGCTCTTTTTGGCCTGGGAACCCGGACTAAGAGTGATCTTGTGGCGAAGACTGTCGATCTCGGAGCAGGGCAGAAATTATCCGGCGTTTGTTGCCGGGATCGTGACCAGATGTGGCGTTATGTCTCTAAGGACTGGATCTGAGATGGTCACGGATTCGGATCTGTGCCATTAGCCTTCACATGAGTTAGCTGTGCAGATGTCGAGGCGAACCTTTAGGCTGATCGAGCCGCTTTCCTCATTGCGTTTTCAGGACATCGTTTTTTGGTGTGACAACAACCACTCGCCGAAACGGGGTATGGGGTGAGAAGCTCCCGGATTATCCGTGGGGAGGATTCAAGATGGATCGTCGTCTATGAGGTCGGAAGGCTCCGGAACCTCGTCTGTATCTCTCGAGCGAGCTGCGGCGGCTATCGGCTCGAGTTTGGCGAAAAGTTTGTCGTATAGAATCGCGCTCAGAACCTGGAATCCCGCTCCGATGTAAAATGGGAGTTCCAGCTGGCCTATGTCGAAAAATCCTCCGGAGATAGGTGGACTTGCTGCGCCAGCAAGCCTTCGAACGACTCCCGTAAATCCAGATGCCGAGGCTCTCTCCTCCGAGGGGTAGAGGGCCATGGTGAAAGACTGACGGACGGGGGTTGCCATCATAGTTGCGGCGGTCCGGAGTATCTGAAAAAGTATTGCCACCCAAAAGAAGGGCGAAAGTGCCGTGGCAACCATCAAAATTGCCGCCAAGAACCTGGTGAGAACAATGGTGCGCACCGATCCTAATTTGCCAGCCATCGCGGACGCGACCCAAACGCTGGCAGCAGAGAGCAGATAGCTTGCAGTGAACACTGGTCCGATCGACGCCTGGCCCGCTCCAAAACGCAGGTGGAGCCACACCACGAAGAGCGAGTTCACAAAGCTTATGCCAAAGGAGTTCAGTGCTCCGACAAGGGACTGGTAGACAACGACTTGTGTCGACTTGCGGCTAAGTATCCTTTTCTTTTTGGTTTCCCGCGGACGGCGAGGAGGCTCATGGACCGAAAGCAAGATGATCAGCGAGACCACAGCCAAAATGATCGTCAGGACAAAGAGTCCTTCATTCGAGCTGAGAAGGAACAGTTTGTAGCGCCCAAGAAGTACTGGGAGACCAGCCAATGCAGCGCCGGCAGCGGCGAGAAGAGATGAAGTGACACCGTTTATCGAGAACACCTTTCGTCTTTCGGACTCTGGGGATAGGTCCGCAAGAAGGGCCGATTCGGCCGGGGCGAACGGTCCGGCCTGGCCCCCGCCCATTCCGCCTCCACCTCTACCGATCCCAGAGATAATGCTGATGGTTACGAGCATCGGCAGGTTGGTAGTGAAGCTGAATATGGCTCCCCAGAAGAGCATCAGAATGGTGAACGCGACGAGGAATGGCTTGCGCCCCCAGCGGTCGGCGAATACCCCTACCGGGACAGACATTATCGCACCAATAAGGAAAGATAAAGTAAAAAACACGCCTAGCTCAGCAGACGAAACGCCCCTGGAGAGCAGGTAAAGTGGGGTGACTACATTGAGGAATGCCTGGGAAAAGCTCCGTATACCTCGAACTGAAATCACTTTCAAGGCTGGAGTAAGATCGGGTTTGGGCTGAGTGTCGGATAAGCCCTGCACCGGTTTTTTCAATGAATCGTCTCCTCGCGCTGCGTTCGGTGAACTTGCATATGGCTCCATGTTCCGGTACCTAGAAGGCACTTATTCGCCCTTCTTGGCAATAGGGCGAAACAGTGTCAAGCCGAAAACTGGCTCTTTCAGACAAGTCTTTAGTGCCAAGCCTAAAATCGAGGCGGCACCTTTGTATGCAGCTAAAACTGAATAATATGGCGGCTCTAACCTAGCATGTCTTGATGAGCATCGCTAAGAATCGCGGCGATCAAACAAAACCGTTCATCTGAATGACGTTGAAGGCCTTACGCTAATGGCTCAGGTCCCGTGCGGAGAAAATTGCTGTGACTACCGGCTCATGAATTTTTAGAAACCGTTCCCGTGGCGAAACTGTAGTTGTAACATACAAATGAATGCCGTAAGTCGGCTGTTTCGGGGGTGGGGATAATGGAAATGAAGTTATCGAGAGGTGCCGGTATCGGGGCTTCTGCGCTTTTCACTCTAGCGTTTCTCATGTCGGCATGTGGAAGCAGCTCCTCCAGTTCGACGTCCGACGTAAGCGCCGTAAAACAGGCTTGGACGAGTTTCTTTTCAGGTAGCACGTCGGCTGCAGATAAGGTAAAGCTCCTTCAGAATGGCCAAGAATTTTCTCAGATCATTAGTGAAGCTACCGGCCTTGCCATCTCTAAGACCTCGTCAGCGACGGTCAGCAACGTTGTGGTGAATAGTCCGTCCACAGCTACCGTGACTTATTCGATTGACCTGGGTGGAAAGCCAGCTCTCCAAGATCAGACTGGGACTGCGGTTAAAGTCAACGGTTCATGGCTCGTTGGAGACGCAAGCTTCTGTGCGCTTCTTACTCTTGAAGGACAAAGTGTACCGGCATGTTCGAGTTCGACATCGTCAACGGCTGGATGACAAGTAGTGAAACAATGTATTGCTGGCAATTAGGAGGCAGATGACCGTCGGCAGGAAGTCGAGCCGTTCGCTCGCAGTTCTGGCATTGGTGCTGTTTCTCACGTTTCTGGATACCACGATCGTTGCCGTCGCGCTCGCAAGCGTTCAGTCGATTCTTCATGCTGGCGTAGCCCAGCTTCAATGGGTCGTCGGGGCCTACGCTCTGGTATTCGCCGCCTTGATGCTAACTTTTGGAAAGCTGGGAGACAGGTTCGGTCGTCGGAAGATCCTCGTAGCTGGCATGGCGATTTTCGCGGCAGGCTCGTTGATCTCCGCTTTGGCAGTAAACCCGGCCATGCTTGTTGTCGGTCGTGCGGTCATGGGCCTTGGTGCCGCTGCTTCGGAGCCAGGAACACTTTCAATGATAAGGCAGCTTTACCCTGACGACTCTCGCCGGGCGAAGGCACTCGGGGTCTGGGCAGCCGTGGCAGGTTTGGCTCTCGCGATGGGGCCGGTTTTTGGTGGAATTTTAAGCGGGGTCGGAGGATTTAGGGCGATTTTCTGGTTCAATGTGGCACTTGGCCTTGTAAGCGCAGTGCTGGCATCCACTGTCCTTCCAGAGAGTTTTGACCTTGCTAACACGAGTCTTGATTTCAAGGGAGCGCTGCTTGCGGCGCTATCTCTCGCCTTGGTCGTCACCGGCGTTATCGAGGGAGAGGGTTCGGGTTACGCCTCGCCAGTAGTCATAGCTATGTTTGTTCTGGGTGTTCTGGCCGCGGTTGCTTTCGTGGTGTCAGAGTTGCACGCTGATGATCCATTGGTAAAGCTGAGATACCTGAGAATTCCGACCTACTCAGTCTCACTCGCAACTGCTTTTGCTGTTTATTTTGCGATCATCGCCGTCTTTTTTTTCACGGCACTCTACCTTCAGCTTGTGGAAGGATATTCCGGCTACAGAATTGCGGCGATATTTCTTCCAATGACAGCCGGAATGGTGGCGGCATCGCTTGTTGCTGGCCGCTGGGTGGCTGGAAAGGGTCCAAGGATACCTATGACCCTTGGCGCGATTGCTGCCGGCGTAGGAGTTCTTGCGGCTGATCACGCGCTAGGAGCGAGCGTTAATGTTCCGCTTTTAGCTTGTGCGCTTACGCTCGCGGGCCTGGGTTTTGGAATCACCGTCGTGCCCATTACCTCCATCGCCCTGGGGGTGATACCTGCGGAGAATTCGGGCATGGCAGCTGCGACCACAAATACTGCACGTGCCCTCGGAGTAACTGCGAGTGTTTCGGTTCTCGGGTCCCTCCTGAATGGCGAACTGACATATGGCCTTAACCAGCGTTTGATCGCACTAGGCGTCCCGGAAAACTTTCGAGCGATCGTTATATCGGCCGTTGAGACCGGTAGCATGCCAACCGGTGGTTCAGGCAACATTGCACAGATCGAGAAGGCCTACGGGCCTCTAGTCCTCAAAGTTGTTAACGCTGCCTACGAGGCATTCCATAGTGGCCTAAGCATTGCTCTTGACGTCGCGGGATTGCTCATGCTCGCGTCAGCTGTCGCGGCGGCAATTGGATTTGGAATCCGGAGCCACGATCCCGCGCGAGATTAGATCTAGCAATGCAAATTGAGTCGAGCATTCAAAGCCGGCGACCATATACTACAATTACACGCTCGCCTTGATCCGCCTGCAGCAAAATGGTGCACTTGGTTATCAGGTGCTCGATATCGCTGGCGCTTTAGCGGGAGAACCACCGTTTCGGCTTGGTCCGCGCACTGGAGCTGTCGCACTGGCAGCGCTCAGCTTTGGGTACGTGGCCGAGAACCTGTTCTACGTGGGCGCCGCAGCCTACCCAGGTCGGACGATTGCATCTGTTACACTTAATGGCTGTACACATACCACCCAGGGTATACGGATCTTTACCTTTTTCATCCATGATTTTTCAACGGGATATAAAAATATCGTCTCACCAGCTGTAGCATGCCGTTGGAAGGTGTGTGTTCTATGCTGCGGGGTGAAAACGTGGTCGTCTAAGCGCAACATGCACCACATGGAATATCAAATCGCCATGACCTCCTGCCGCCTGAGTGCAGAATAACTGATATTCTACGTATCTGGGTGAGACGGACAGAAGATGTTTCACCTTAGATGTAGGTAACGCTGGAGAACATTTCCAGGACAATGGGATCCATTAGGATGCGTCATGCGAGCGGTAATTTATCGGCAGAGCGGTGAAACTGATGTACTCGAACTCGTGGACCGTGGGGAGCCTATTCCTGGGGCTGGCGAGGTCCTCATCCGTGTTGAAGTATCTGGGGTGAATCCCACGGACTGGAAATCCAGAAAAGGCGCACGGTCGGGTGAGCCTCTGGCATTTAAAGAGATGGTCCCAAATCAGGATGGTGCGGGCACAATTGTTGGTGTGGGCAAAGGGGTGGATCCGGCCCGCATTGGCCAAAGAGTTTGGATTTGGGAAGCCGCATACCAGCGTGCCGGTGGGACTGCACAGGAGATGATCGCTCTTTCGGAGTCGCAAGCTGTTCCACTCCCAGACTTTGCAAGCTGGGATCTCGGCGCCAGCCTTGGCATTCCTGCGCTCACGGCGCACAGGTGCCTTACTGTGCACGAGCGGTCTGGTTCAGGGCTCCAGCCAGGTTCGATGAAGGGCTTTACCGTCTTGGTCATGGGGGGCGCAGGTGCGGTGGGCCACGCAGCCATTGAGTTGGCCAATTGGGCCGGAGCAGAGGTCATCGCCACCGTAAGCTCCAGGGAAAAGGAGATACTTGCGAATGCCTCCGGTGCGCACTACGTGGTGAATTACAAGCGTCAAAATCCCGCTAAAGAGATACGGTCATTTGCGCCCAAGGGAGTAGACATTGTAGTTGAAGTGGCTCCGAAAGCGAATGTAACCCTGACCCAAGCGATCCTGGGACAGGACTCGGTTGTGGCAGTCTATGCCAGCGACGGGGATTTAATGTCGATACCGATTAGGCCTTCGATGGGCGTGAATGTGAGATACCAATTTGTGATGGTTTATACCGTTCCCAAAGAGGCAAAAAGTCGGGCGGTATCCGACGTTCAGGCAGCTCTTGCGGATGGTGCACTTCGTGTGGGAGAAGAAGCAGGTCTTCCACTCCATCATTTCGCCCTTGGGCAGACAGCCGAGGCGCACTTGGCGGTAGAAAGTCATGCGGTCGGCAAAGTGCTTATCGATATGAGACGCTAGGACGTGGCTGATTTAGACGGACCAGGCGCTCGTCACCAGCCGGATTAGCTGCAGCATGGCAAAGAGATGCTGGATCCTCAGATTCTCGGGGCTGGCAACTTTGGATCTAATTTCGGCTTTCCGTCCACCAAAACGAATGCAACTACGGCAGGCTCGTCTTTTTCATTGCGCCAGCCATGGTTAGTACCGAGTTGCACTAGCACGTCACCTGCTTTCATCTCTACCGTAGAGTTGTCAAGGTCCATGGCAATCTCTCCCTTCAGACAGATGACGTAGTCCACGGTATCGGTTCTGTGCATGGCCGGATAGGTGGCTCCGGGCGCACTCTCGATCACGCAAAAGCGAGTTCCACCCGGAGGGGGAGGGGTCCCCAAGTTCCACTGACCGGCATCGTCCAGGTCCAGAAAGTTCGCAGGAGTTTCTTTCGTTGCCCATATCAACGTGGAACGGCGTGCACCATGCTGTCGAAAGTTCGTTGCATGTCCGTCTGAGATGATTACCGCTTCTCCTTCCTCGTTATTTCCAGTCACGATGCGTCTAATCGCAGAATATGAATGCTCGTTTTTGCCCATCTAAAGGTGTGCTCCCTTCCAGGCTGAATTAGATGTCACCAAAGACTATCAATTTGGCGATAGTTAGAGATGCTGCGAAGTCGGTTCGGGCGTCCATTTTTAAACACGCGTAAAACCTCTGAGGGTTGGGCAAGGCGACGAAGTGGAACGAGACGAAGACTAGTGTTGGTTCAGCCTCTACCTGCAAGTTCTTGACTCTATGCAGCTGCGATCAAAACGAGATCGGCTGGTCCCAATATGATCGTCACACCTTTAGGCGGCGCATGTATTCCATTACTTGCCATATTGGTGGGCGAGGCGCGAACCGAATTCCTCATAAGCTACTGGGTCGCGAGAGGTGCCTGGTTGCATGCAAGCCTGTATCTCGTCCAGGCATTGTGCATATTGAGCGGGTCTAACTTATGCACCCGCAAAGTTTCTTTGGCGTTTGGTCTCATCCACTTGCGAAGAGGACCCGCCATGTGCCATGGCTCACGTAGCCAATGCGTCTTTGGTTAGTCAGGATAAGTTAGCGCCGGCGGTATTTCGACGACATAGCGCTCATTTCGCGGCAATCTTTCGGATATCTGTCGCGTCCTTGGAGCGAAATACTGTGCCTGTACCTTAATGCCACGGCTCGCCCGATCCTGACTTATCAAACCGGCCTGCACTGACCAGAATGCCGAGAGACCGAGTGATTCAGCTGTCACGTCGTTGCGTCATGCTGACCAATGCTCAAAAGCTCAGAACCGTATAGCCGTTGAGTGCCCAACTCTCCACTTCAGCTCCGGCAGCTAGTAGCTCGATGGGCCGCTCGGCGTATTCCTTTTGCAAGCCAAACTGATCGACGAGCGCAGTGCACGATGCCGGCTTTATTCCGGATTCGACCAGGCCATTGACTGCATCGTCGAGCGCGCCACTACTTGCGAGCCTGACACTCGGGCCGAAGAATAGAACACGGACTTCCGCATTCCGATTTTCTTTGAGGCGACGGGCCATCACCATGCCCGGCATGACCCTTGCAGGATCATCTGACAACATTAGAAAAGCGATCTTTGCGCTTGCCATAAATGCTCCTCTGGCTTGAATTATCTTTGATGGCACTGATGTATGTAAATCAAGCTTAACAACACTCGCAAATTTAAGTGACCCATCTCTTTCGCTAGCACTAGGTATGGTGTCAGCCCATAAATGCCTTGAGAAACGCGCGCTGGTCCCAGTAGCCCTCTATTCTGCCGATGAGGCCGTCTTCTGCAAGGGTGAGGACATCAATGCCCTCCGCCTCAGCTTTCTTGCCAGCCAATGATTCAACCGACATGCGCCATTGGACAGCAAGTGAATTGCCGGCTGGGTGAATTTTCACTGGTGCGATCTCTAGGGTTCGTGACACTGAGCACAGCCCTTTGGAGAAGTACTTGGCGATCTCGGTCCTTCCCTTGCGGACGGTGGATCCGACCGGATCCTCCAGCTCTCCATCTTCCGTGAATGCAGCTGATATCATTTCAGGGTCTAGCGCACTCAGCCCGGCAAAATAGGCTTTTAGTGCTTGCCCTACCGCTCCGTCGATGTTTGTGCTCTGTTCGGACATGCAAATCCCCCTAAGTTTGTAGCAAGATTGATTGTCTGGTCTGGAGCAGCCGAGCTGCTCTTCGGAGAAGAATTCTTTCATACATTGCGCCAGGCCACCAATTTGGAGCATTTGGCTTTCTCTACAGTTGATTTTTCGCACTGTCGTAGTTCGCCTGGGTAGAGACAGTTGTGGCTACGTCCCCTTTGGTGGCTTGACCGCGGGGCCCCTTGGCGGTTACTTCCTTGGCGGCGCCAAGGGTTGCAGATCTTAGTCTCGAAATGTTTTATAGACAAAGACGGCTTCGCTCTTGCGATTTTTGTCTGTAAAGAACCTTTTCGTGCAATGTTGCTGGCTTCAGGTTTGTGCGGATGCCCACAGAAGCCTCCTGTCTTCTTGGCGTAGCTCATGGCTTCGCTGGTCTTTCCTTGATCTCACGGATTACAGCTGCGGTTAACTTGCGGGAAACGGCCAATAAGGTTCCGTGGCGCGCTCAAGAGAGGACCTTGGGCCGCCTTATGGGCGACTCAAGCGAATTAGGAGGTCTGTTCAACCGCTACGGCTACCTTCGAGCTGCCGTTGGTTTCTTTTTCGATGTTTGGCGAGTTTTCGTTATGGTGGTATTTGCCGCCGCGCAAAGCAGATGCAATTCCGGCTATCAGCGACGCTACCATCGCAAAATAGAATGCCTGGTCGAGTCCTTTGCTGAATGAAGAAGATATTAGGTTTGGAAAAAATGACTTACCGGTGAGGTAAGCGGCTTTGGCGGCTGGCAGATGTCCAAGCGACGGTCCTAGCAGCGTTTGCATCGGGTTGTAGCCAAGGAATGCTGAGAAAAGCGTTGCCGTCGGAGGTAGTTTTGATATCGGTCCTGCTACTGCAGCCGGGACACCCTCATGGGTCAATCCGCTGAGTACCGCCCCGGGAAGGTTTGCGGCAAGTCCAGTGATAATGAGAGTGAAGAACACGCCAATGGATAGAACCATTGCGGAGTTCTGGAACGTGGCCACCATACCAGCTCCAGCACCACGCCGTCCGGCAGGAAGACTGTTCATTATTCCTGCCCAGTTTGGTGACGAGAACATGCCCATTGCAATGCCGTTCAAAAGCAGCAGGAGGGCAAACCAAATATATGCGAAGTTGATCGGTAGAAGCGTGAGCAAGTAAAAACTTGCAGCGGCGACGATCATTCCGGACGTTGCGAAGGTTCGAGATCCGAATTTGTCGGATAGGCGGCCTGAAACTGGACCGGCGAGTAGAAATCCGAGCGTCAGAGGCAGCATATATATTCCCGCCCAGAGCGGTGTT
>DAHVOF010000186.1 GCA_027318945.1 Actinomycetota bacterium
ATCGGCCATGAAGACCTCCGTTCTCATATAGTGTTTCCGTCGCTCGGACTCCGCGTTGAATCATTCGCGAGAGCGAAGTTTTGTTAAAGAAGTCCGGAGCGATGTAAATCGGTTTTTCAATCGTGATTCCCTGCAGACTCAATCGGCAAATTTCCCTCCGTGCCTGCTCCTCTGTATGAACAACAATACCGGTAATTGCATCAAGTGGAATCGGGTCCTTGAGCAGAACTTCTGCCTGAATATCAGTCGGCGCTGCTGGGAGATGGGTCCGAGAACGGGAAAAGGTAATCCCCGGAGACGTATCTGCGTAAAGGGAGCGGAACCCATCAATCCCAGTTTGGATATACGCGCCGTGATCGCGAGCTGCGTTACATGGACAAAAACAGGTCTCAGGGTGCCACAGGTAACTGGGATCGATCATCAACACGACCCAGTCTTTGAAAAGAGGCTCACGCTCCCGGACTTTGATAAAGTAATAGGTGTTCGGGTACTCGATGGAGCAACAAATCAGATCGTCCCTGCCATCAAACCGTTCCGTGTCAGTTGGGTTGTGCGGCAGATCGTGTTCCTGTAGCGTCCTGGTTGAACAAAGCCCCAACGGATCATCAAAGATATGGGCCAGATTTCGTGATTGTGTGAAATGACATATTCGGGTGATCCCACGACTGGCGCACTCTCGTTGAACCAAGTTCATGGCTTGACCCTCTGGTAGAGTGACTCGTCTGTAGGGAGTAGTGGCGTAAGCGCACCGCTGTAGAGCAGGATCAGGTTCGTTTTCGCTCGAGTCGCAGCCACATAGAGAAGTCTGCCATCGTGTGTGAGGGCGTCCTCTTCCCCATGGGACGCTATATAATCCTGGTCCGGGAGATTGTCGGCATCGAGAAAAGGAACTATCACCATATCGAACTCAAGCCCCTTAGCCGCATGATAGGTGCCGTGGTATATGCCGGGTCCATCGTTCCAAACCTGAAGGTCGCGGTGTAGCCTGGTCGCCTCACCCTCAAGGGTCGAGCTGAAGACCTTCTCTTGCGCCCTGTCTTTCACGAGGATGGCAACGCTCAATGTTTTGGCGGCGCTCCTCGCTGCCCTTAGGGCAATTTTCACCTGCTGCGTCCTGTCAACACACTCGACCAGGGTGGGCAGCGCGCCGTCCGCCCTTGGGGAAGTCGGCTCAACCAGATCAGGTATGTCGAGAAAGAACGCCATCCTTGAGATTGCCAAGCCAAGCTGGGCAATCTGTTTCGTGTTCCGATAATTTTCTTTAAAGAACCACTGCTGGAGAATATTCAACCCAGCGGAGCGCCAGCTCATCCGCTGTCCGTAAATTTGTTGGGCGACATCCCCAAAAAACGAAAGAGAACCGTCCTCGGGAATGGCCGCCGCCAATGAACGGATCATCTCAGGGGAAAAGTCCTGCCCCTCATCGACAATTATGTGTTTATAGTGCCGGGGGGACGTGTCCTCCTCGAATTCTCTCCGCACAAAAATAGCGATGTCGTCCCAGTCATACATTTTCCCTTTGCCGGTTCGAATCTCGACATACTTCTCGAGGATTTCGTACATGACGGGCCTGAGTTTGCGGGAAAGGTTGGTGCCGATTCTGCCGACGCGTTCCACCTCCACATACTCGTCGCTGGAGGTGATCCCATGGCTGAAAATCCACTGGATCTCGTCCATGAAAAACTCGATGGGTCTCATGAAGAACTTCGAAGGTTCGTAGCTGGACTCCACCGCCTTTACCGCCTGAAAAATGTACTCCTTTCGCAAATCTGGGTCACTGCAGATGCAGTTGTATCCCATCTTCCCCCGGGCGTTCAGATACCCCCGGGCAAAGGTGTGGTATGTTTCGACCTGGACATTCTGCAGCTCGTTGGGTTTGAGATGCTTCAGGTAGGTGACCAGCGTCTTGTTGAAGGTCAGCAGCAGAGTCCTTCCCGAGTGCGGCATTGATTGCTCGGAGAGATAAGCGGCCCGGTAGAGGGCAAGCGTTGTCTTGCCACTACCAGCGGTGCCGAGCACGGCGGTGTGGCCTGCCACGGGCATATACAGCACCTCGCGCTGCTTCTTTATTGGCTTTGGCAAATTTCCCTTCATCAATTGCCTCCTACCAAAGATTCTTCGTCAATTTCAAACAAATCAGGCGTCGAGCGATGGACGCCGATGCCGTGCTCCATCAGGAGCATCACAAGCTGTTCCCCATTCATCAGGGCGATGGAGGTCTTGTCTGCTTGGGCGGCTTCATTGACGGCTCCGGAGCTGAAGTCACTGGTGGTGATGATCAGGCCTTGCTCGTGCGCTCCGAGGCTGCCGCGCACCTGCTGCACGACAGGAGCCTGGATGTTGTTCTTGAGCTTCCATTTCTTTACCTGGACAGCCATCTTGATGCGGACCACATCGCCCACCACCAGGGAACCCCGAACATCGATGCCGCCGTCGCCGCTAAGCTTGGTCACCTCAACCATCTCGAAGCCCATCTCCGCTAGCAACTGAGAAATGAGCTCCTCGAACTCACCGGGCTTCATGGCCAGCAATCTCTCGCGCAGGGCCTTACGGACCTGGTGGTTGTGCTGCTCGATCTGGAACGCCAGTCCGTGCCCCATCCATTGGCTCAGGCCCACATAGCCACGGCCGTGCTGAATGAAGCGGGGCCGCTCTCCGCGTTTCTGTTGGCGTTTGATCTCGGTGATCACCTGGGCGTACATGGTGGCTTCGGGCGTCTTGCCACCAGTCACCAACCATCCTTTCGCCAGAGCCTTCTCGGTGATCTCCCTATAGTGCATCGGCTTCTTCCTGCCGAACTCCTCAAGCACCTTCTGAGCGCAATCGGTAAAGGAGAAACCCGCGTTCGCAACAGAAGACTTAGGGGGTTCCTCGACGACCACAGGAACCGGCGCAGCGCTGCTCGATATTTCAGTGGAATCCCGGAGCGCGAAGGTCTGAGGGCCGACCTTTACAAAAGGTGACTTGTCCCCTTTGCTCTTGATGTCGGAGTAGAGCCGGGCACTGACAGTGGCGTCTGAGGTCTTGCCCTCGGATTGCCGGAGACCGCCAGCCATGATCTGCTCGGCGATATCCTTGGCGTGCAGCGGCGTGCCCGCCTGCTGCAACACCTGAATGGCTGCGGCTTTAACGTCCATGGTTCTCCCTCCTGCTCCTGACAGTTTCGCCATCATCGTCGTGTCCTCAGATCAGCCCAAAGAAACGCTCGAAGACCGCACTTAGCTTGTCCAATACCGATTGCTTGTTCACCGCATGGCCGTTGTTTTTGTTAAACCTTGAAACCGGCGGCAGAATCTTCGTGATGGCGGTGCCGGTGCTCGGAATTGCGCCATCCCACACAAGGTTGATAACGACCTAACCCGACAACTCATCGAACTTGGCCTTCATGGTTGGGTTGCCGCGGGTGAGGCGTTTGATG
The DNA here is from genome assembly GCA_027318945.1 of Actinomycetota bacterium. GTDB lineage: Bacteria > Actinomycetota > Acidimicrobiia > Acidimicrobiales > Acidimicrobiaceae > SCQM01. The sequence goes on from DAHVOF010000186.1 coordinate 3,419, forward strand.
GTGACGTTCTGCGCCTTGTCGTTGGCCAGACGCAGGTTACGGTCGGCACCGAGGAGAGCGTCCTTGGTTTTCTGCAGGTGGTCGATGGACTTGTCGATTTCGTCAATGGCGGCTTGAAACTTGCGAGCGGCCAAGTCGTAGTTCTTGGCAAAGGCGTCCTTGAAGCCTTCCAGCTCAGCCTCGAAGTTGGTGATGTCGATATTCTGCGCCTTGACTAAGGCAAGCTCCTGTCGGTAGCGGATGCTGTTGAGGGCAGCGTTACGCAATAACGTGATCATCGGCAGGAAGAACTGCGGGCGGATGACGTACATCTTTGGG
>DAHVOF010000192.1 GCA_027318945.1 Actinomycetota bacterium
TCCATCATCGCCGAACTCGACCACCCACAGTACAACTCAGATGCGGCCAAGCACTACCGCAGGCTGGCCATCATGGACTATGCTCAGGCGTTCAAACTGGCCCCGAAACGCACCGCTGCCGAAAGTTGCCGCGCATTTGAAGAGGCTGGATTGCTAGTCGAGAAGGCCATCCGCATGGGAGCTGACCGGCAATCGCTGGAAGAGACGCTCTCTCGGATCGGCGCGTACTGGACTGAGAAACTTTCCACCGGCCACGGAGTTGTGGCAACCACGAGGGGAAAATGACATACCGAGATGATTTCAAACAGGTTGAACGGGAAGTAGCGTGGACCGCGCCGCGCCTAATTCTAGCGAGCGTTCTTGTGATGGCGGCGCTCTACGGATTCGGGTTTTTGGCCACCGGCGGGAACCTTGCTATCTACCGCTTCTGGGCACCGAAGCAGGCGGCAGCCGAGCGCCAAGTGTTTCTAAACACGCCAAGCTACATCGAAGGCAAGAACGAATATCTGAGTCGTCTGCGCATGGAGTACCAAGCGGCGGACGAGGGACACAAAACCGCTCTTAGAGAGATGATTCTTTCCGAGGCTTCCAGCGTGGACAACACTAAACTTCAGCCCGATCTGGCGGCGTTTATCCAGAGCTTGAAGGAGAACTAGGATGCGAAAACTTATTGTTCTTTTATCGATGGTGTTCTTGGTGTGCGCAGGGTGCAACGACGCTCCGACAGCGGACCAAGCCACTCAGAAACGACAAGAGCAGATGCAAGCGCAGCAAATCGCACAGACCGGCTTGCCGAACATTGTGAATTTCACAGAGGCAAAACTCGTCAAGCACCTCTATGAGTTGCGCGACAGCAAAATTGCAACCTACGCCTATATCCGCGATGAGTACGACGGGAAGCTGTTCCATCTGTGCGACTCAATTGGGTATGGTCTACCCTACGCTGTCCAGTTTTCAAACCCTGAGAAACAGGTTGAAAGCTACGGATCAGGGTATATAACTATGCCTCAAGCAGAACCGAATGGGCTTTTCATGCCAGCCAGCGCTGAAGGGACATGGGTCATGTGCGCCAATCCCAACTCAAAACTCGGAGTTGATCCGGTCTATGTAGAACCGCGCGTAATTGTCAGCCCTTTCAAACTGAAGTCCTCAGGAGAGTATGCAGAGCAGTAGGACATAGTTATAACCGGCCACGGAGCAGTGGCGCACCTCAAGAGAGGCTGATATGCGAATACCTGAGACTTACAAATGCGACCATCCTTGTTGCGAAGCGGTGAAGAGCGAGACGAACCATTGGTACGTGGTGACAACCGACTCAGCGCGAGTGATAGTTGAAGCGTGGGACGTTGCGTACAAATGCGGCTCAATTATGTCAGGCGAGCACTACTGCGGCGCTGACCACGCGGTGCAAGCTATCAGCCGGTGGGTGAGTGAGAGGGCGCAAGGATGAGGCCACGCAAGCAAATTCTTCTGATCGGCAAGAGTGAGCGCGACCTGATGGCATTTTCCTACGCGCTGAACACAAAGGCCTGGGGACAGTGCGTTTACGCAATTGACGCCCCATCTGCTTGCCAGGTTCTGCGATCATCGAAACTCGATGTGGTAGTCGTGTACGGCGACGAATCTTGGGTTCCTGTAATCCGCAAGGCTCAACCGGATTGCCGCATCATGGTGCTAGAACATGGAACGGTATCGACCCATGCTGATGTGCGGCTTTCAGTGGAAGCATCTCCGGGAGAGATCATCGCGATGCTGCGCATCCTGTGTGCACGCAAGCGTGGCCCAAAGCCTGGAGGTGCAAAATGAAGATGACTAAGGCGCAGAGAGCCGCGCTACGTGAGAAGTTCGGAGGACGATGTGCTTATTGCGGCTGCGACCTGGCTGAGAAATGGCATGCGGATCACGTTGAAGCCGTTGAGCGCGAAGGTCGCTTCGTGCGCGGGAAGTGGGTGAATAGTGGGAATCTATTACGACCAGAGAATGACCACCTAGATAACCTATTTCCAGCCTGCGTCAAATGCAACATCCTAAAGGGTCCAGGAACCCCTGAGACGCTCCGCTCTGCGCTCACATACATGGCCCATAGCATCCCCCGCATCAAAACTTACTCGCACGTCCATCACTTGATGCGCTTCGGAAAACTGGAAATCGACACAACTCCAGTTGTTTTTTGGTTTGAGAGATATTGCACCAGCGCCTACGGCGCGGAAAGAGGATGAGATGAAGTTCACATCAGCAAAGAAATTCCATGAGTACGTCGAGAAGCACGGCAAAGTGTTTGATGGGTGGCTCGACCTGAGCGGCTGCACCGGCCTGACTGCTCTGCCGGATGGACTGAGCGTCGGCAGGTGGCTCGACCTGAGCGGCTGCACCGGTCTGACTGCTTTGCCGGATGGACTGAGCGTCGGCGGGTCACTCGACCTGAACGGCTGCACCGGTCTGACTGCTTTGCCGGATGGACTGAGCGTCAGCGGGTCGCTCTACCTGAGCGGCTGCACCGGCCTGACTGCTTTGCCGGATGGACTGACCGTCAGCGGATGGCTCGACCTGAGCGGCTGCACCGGCTTGACAACTATTCCAGAAAACTTGAAGGTGAGCGGATCAATCTTCCGATAGGAGGTTAGACCAGTGAGCGACCAAACCTTTCAGCAGCGAGTGCAACAGGCGTGGCCAGGAGCATCTGTGCATGAGGTGAACGGGTGGGCTGCAATCTTGGCCGATGACCACGGAACCACGCGAATTCTGCAAAAGAAAGCATGAGCGCCTACGGCGCGGAAAGAGGTTGAGATGGAACAAAGAAAGAATGACCAAATATATGCCGCGTCTTCTACGCTATTCGGCTTCATCATTTTCTTCTTAATTACGATGTACGAGATTCACGCCAACCAGCTATACGACTTCTTTTTGTCTTCAGCCCTGACAGCCCTTAGTGGGTCATTCTTCTATCATAGGCATTACTTGTACATCAGCAACGCGAGAAAGGAGACAACTAAAGGATGAGAATGCGTATCTACTATACATGGCCGTCGCAAGCATCGAAGTTTCTCACGTGGGCATTCTGCCTGCTTCGTTGGTGGTCTTCTGCCACGCGCAAAGATAGAGTAATTGGCATACGGATATTAGGAGTCGAATTGGACTGGTGGTAAGGAGAACCGATGACTCATTGGATGAATATATCGGGGTTTAGTTTTCGTGTAGTTCTCCGTGAGACGTTGTGGGCATCCACGCGCCAAGTAGAGTTCTACCATTTTATGCAATGGGTGTGCGAAGGAAAGTAACTATGAAGCAGCGACCGATCATACAGACCGCCGAGCCGGTGAGGGCTATTATCGAAGGGCGCAGAACGCAGATCCGCGTGCCGATCACGTTTTCACTCCAGAGAGTATACGACGAAGACCACGTTCCGATAATGAATAAACTTCGGAGGATGTGCCCTTTAGGTTAAGTTGGTGACAAATTATACGTCAAAGAAGAGCATTATATTAACCCATCCGATGGAGCAATCGCTTACCGCGCGGATGGAGAAATGCCGCACCACATGGTAGACGATCGTTGGCTCTGTGCCACACGTATGTCTCGCTATGCGAGCCGCCTCACACTGGAGATCACGCGGCTTCGCGTCGAGCGGCTGCGGCAAGTCACCCACACTGACATCAGCGCGGAAGGCACCATCCCCCTCGTAGGTAATTACATGGGCAGCTATAGGGAAGAGTGGGACAAGAACCACCGCAAAGGCCAAAAGTGGTCAGATAACCCTTGGGTTTGGGTCGTAGATTTCAAGATTGGAGAGGTGAGAAAATGACCAACGAACCATTTAAGCCGCAGGTATTCGCGGATCGCAACACGAGCCGTACGCCGCAGTGCATCTGCCCACACGATGACGGATTCGACATTCCTGGATGCGTACGGATATCGCCTAGCTGCCTGCTCCACGGAATCGGAGAGCAGCCAAAGGATGCTAAGCGACGGGCGTGAGGAACAGATTCACTTCCTTCACGCGCCGAGACAGGAGCGCCGCATCAGTCTTGCCTTGGTTGAAGTACCAGCGGACTATCTGGTGCGGAATCTCCGCGATGCCATGGCTCATCATAGTTTGCAACGCTCCAACGCCAAGGTTGTAGCCGAAGTCGCATAAAGCATCCACCTGATTCTGGTTTGCCGCCGGGAATACCTCCGCAATGACGCTCAGAATTGGCTGTACGCGCTCGACAAGCAGTTGGGTAGCCTCGGCCTCAGTAATGCCGTTCGGATAGCTCTGAGAGCTTGTTAAGTCGCAGCCGTAGCCAATGCAAGGGTGCCCGTTATCGTCGTAGACGGTGGCGCTGAACCCCTCATTGGCCTTGATAAAGTCGATGCCGTTTTGCGAGATGTTCATGAGCGCCTCTTGTACAGATGCCCAACGAATATCGGGCTGAGATGCAACGTCTCTGGCGTGACTCTGTACTCCCATCCCGGCTCAACATTTAGAACTGCCTGAGGCCCAAACGTTCGGATCAATGCCCACGTCACCAGTTCCGAACAAATATCGTCATGCACGTTGTTCAAGGACCGGATACCCAGCGCCAAGCCCACAATGTCCAGAAAGTTGTATTTCGTCCCGATCTTCGAGCGCATGAGAGCAAGAAACGTTTCTTGCTGCTGCTGTGTGCACGGAATCCGGTAGACGTATTCGCGGAATGGATTGCAATAGTTCGCGGGGCGCTCTTTAACGCCGTCCGATAGCGCCCCGATCCAAGTGCCATCGGGCGTACCTGCTTCGACGTGAGAAAAAAGACTGCCCGTGCTCCAGCGAATAGCCGCCGAGAGCAACGTGTGGTTGGCGATGAATCGGACCGTGACGTTTGGCATCTTACCTCTGTTAAAGGATAGTGGTGCAACCTTTAATAACCCGCTCGGCTGTGAAAGTTTCGTTGAATTGCGCGTGTTCTCGCTCGAACTAAGAGCGTGGAGTTGCAACCTTGCGTACCGGATCCCACGCTGCCGCGCAAACTGTTATGCCAAGGGCGCAATCGGCTGCAATGTCGTCGGATCAACCTTGACCTGAGACTGCTCGTAAGCAGCCAGCCCAGCTTGAGCCGCCTTGGTAAAAGCATCAGCCAGCGCAGAGACTCCGGCAGGCAGAACGCCGTCCGCTTGCATGATCTGAAATCCGCTGGAAATTGCCTGAAGCAGCGTTGCAGCGTTGACAGTGATGGCTCCGTTCGCGCCGGTCAGGTCGGCTTTGATCGCGCTGATTGCCGACAAGATTCCCTGAGCAAGAGACTGGTACTGAACCGGGATGACACCCGCTCCGGCGAGGGCCGGTTCTACAATACCGATGACAAGCATGATGATGTTTGCGATTCCCATTAGTTCACCTTCGGAGCCGCACTGAGGTCGGCCTGTACCTTGTTGAGAGCAGCTTGCGCCGCTGCTGGGGAGACGCTCGGATTGACGCTCACGGCAGTGTGGTACGTCTGCCATGCTGCTTCCGCGACGTTGTAGTCCATGATCGCCTGGTCCACATACGGCTTCAGGACTGCATTGGTCTTTGCGCTGGTTTTCAGACTGTTGAGCGACGCCTGAGCAACCATTAGAGAGTCGTAGATTGCCTGATCGGTCTGGTTGGCCGCACCGGGGACTAATGTTGCCGGGTTGGTCGCAGTCGGTCGGCATCCCACCAGCAAAGCCGCTCCGAGAATCACTGTTGCAAGTACTCGCTTCATATTGCTCCTTCGTTAAAACGGTAGATTGTCCATCTCCTGCACCTTGCTGCGAACTTTTTCCTTGAGCATGTTCAGGTCTTTCAGGATAGTGTTCTGCGCATCCGGTGACATGCTCTTCCACAGAGTACCGCAGCGAAGAGCCTCCAGCTTCCCAATCCTCTCCAAGATGGCCGATTCTGCGCTCACTTGCTAATCCTTGGCCGGTCCTACCGGCTGCTGAGGGTCTTCGACGTGGCGAACAGGAACCGCCGCACGAATAGCGCTGCGCATCCACGTCCACCATTCCTGAACGCTTCGGGGAACTGAGGCTGGCATTGTGGACGCAACCGCCAGAACGATGACTTCCAGCGCCGTCCGATAGGCTTCCGCATGTGCGCTGACATTACCGAGAACCGCTGATATGATTGGACCCATCAGTCCTCCGTCCCTTCCCGCTCCCACTCGCGCATAAATGCGCTGGCCAGAACCGTGCCGACGATCACGCTGGAGAGAATCCAAAGAAACATTCGCTCATCCGGAGCCGGATCAGGTGTGAACATCCATGCCATACCCACGACAAAAAGCAGCACCAGATTCACTCCACGCAAGCTGTTGAGCAAGATACGGCCCGTCAATCCGAGCACATAGGAGTACATCAGTGCCACCACTTTCTGATTCCGCCACCGTTGCAGAAGCGGCACCAGTAAGAATATACCCCGATACGGTACTCGCCTACCCCCTCGCACATGGCGCATTCCTTCCTCTTACCGAACAGGATTGCCCAGCCTCGCAGGAAGTTGTCAACGAACTCAAGTAGCGTCTTAATTGTTTTTCCTCCCGCTTGAACATCCACACCAGATACAGCACAATCACAAACCCCGATGTTAACCATGCGAAGATACGCGCCAAGATGCCGAGCGCCATCATTTCTGCCCCTCCACCACCACCAGCGCCTTCTCCAGCTTCACGCCTTCCAGATACTCAACAATGCGCACAAACCGCGAGCCAAGCGCTACACGGCCATGAAGCGCCGCACTCAGCCATGTCTTTCCAACAACAATGCCCGCTTCGGCAAGAATCGCGATCATCCGCTTCTGGCCGCCAGAAATCTCGATGTAGCTTTTCATCACCTCAATCTGTTCTGCTTTGGTCAGACTCGTTCTGGACTTACCAATTACCATGCACCGACAGTAACCCGAAACCGGGAACTTGTCAAGCCGAAGGAATGATGGGTTGTGGCGGCGTTGGGTTGGGGTCGTTCGGGTCGCGTGGTTGAGTCGGAGGTGTAGTTGACATGCCAGCTACCTTTCTGTGTAGTGAGTTCCAGCATCCTGCTGGGTAGTCTGGGCTGAATTGATGAGGGCAATCTTCTTGCCATCGCATCCGTGCATCATCTCGATGAAAGCAAAGATAGTTCCTAAAGCAAGGATTCTCAGGTTCCACTTGCGGTCAGTCGCACGCGCGGCCAGCTCTCGGCGGCGATCCTCAATCTCTCGTTCCGCCTGTTGCGCGTTGGATCGGCTCACAAAGTCCGTCATCATTCGGAGAAAGCCATCTTTGCCACCGTTGTACAGGTCTTTTTCCACGCGGGCTAGCCTCGTCGCGTTCGCTGCGCTCGTCTGCTCCAGTTGGTTCACGCGACCGTACAAGTTCTCCAGCCCCTTCTTTTCCTCGGTCACAATGCCCCCAGCATCATGGACTCACCACCCCATCCGATTTGCCCCACCACAGTTTCGCGGCTTGCCTATTACTGGAACCCAGGGGCTTACTGCCAAACGTAATTCACATCTCCGACTTCAACCGAGTAGGCTCCCCCCGAAGCTCCAAGGTCAAGCTGTACCTGAAAGATCGCTCCGTCGGCCCAGCCTAATTGCTTGGCCGCTGCGTTGTGGAGAGACGCTGGGACTGGAAAATCCACTCCATCGAGGTTCATAGAGAGAACAGAAGCCGTATGCGCCACTTCGTCAAAGGCGTACTCAATCGCGTATTTGTAGCGAACGTTGGGTGTGAGCTTGCCTGGTTTCTCCCCTGTGTCAAGCCATGCTCCAGTAGCGTCGGCAACCTGAAGCATCCCATCTTCTTCGTAGTTGATCTGCGCCGATAGGTTGTACGTCCAGCCGTTGACCGTCAGAATCGTATCCGTCTCGATTGCCTGCGCTACTTTCGGCGCATTCGCATCTGTAGCCAACGAAAAAGTAAGCGCCAGCGAGCCTGTATTCGGCAATACTGGCCGCGTGATGTACGCCTCAAAGTCGCTGTAGGCTGGCCCCTCGATGTAGATGAGCGCTCCTGAACCCGAAGGCAGAGGACTCACTACACCGTATTTCGTTGGCACGTTGCCACCGATCTTCGATCCATCGTTCGGCAGATGATGACTCCACTGCGGATTCTCTACGCTGTCTGTTATCACTGAATATCCCCAATTTCCTCAACCTTTTTGCCAGCCTTGAAAGCCTCAGTCATCCTGATAGCTCTGTTGATGTTGCCTGTCTTCAGGATACTTGATACAAGAATGTGAAAGTTCCATGCTCGCTTCATCGACGCTCTAATCTGCACCATTATCTCTGGCGGGAACTCATCGCAGTGAGCGCCGAACCATTGCGCGAATATTTGATCGAAGGTCATAGCGCTCAATTCATGCACACATACATGAAGTAGTATTGCGTGGAAGCCAGCGGCGTTTGATTGGCTTGTACTTGGAAACTAGTGGTTAAAGAGTTATTGATTCCCGGCTGTAACGCTGCCGCTGTTTCTGGAGACGACCCGCCGCCAGGGCTGACAACACAATTTTGGCTATAAGATAATGCTGTTGTCCATGAAATAGTGAATAAAGATCCCGTTGTAGGAGATGTTCCCGTGGTTAGCTGCACCATGCCATTCAGGTTTGTACATTCGTTCCTAGAACTTGTATAACACGATACGGCTGCCCCTGAGCCTGCCGCCGCATCGACAGCGAAAGTGACCGTTTCCGCTCCAGACAAATTTGAAGATTGCAAGTTAGAATACGATTGAACCCCGGTCCAATTCTGCGCGATGTTCGTTTCCGCGATGGTCCCTGTGTTCGCGGGTAAAGTTGCTATAAAGCCACCGCTCAATGATTGTGGAAGTATTTCAGTGGTTCCCGCATGATTAAAGTCAATACTAGGAAAACTTTGCGTCGCTGTAAATGTTTGCGAAAGATTTAATTCCGCTAAAGTTCCCGTATTGGCTGGGATTGTCGCCGTAAAACCTCCAGACGCGGATTGAGCGATTAGATTTGTTGTTCCAGCGTGAGAAAAATTTAAGCCCCCAGATTGTAAATTGAGCGTACCAGTGATAGTTCCGCCAGGTGCTACGATATTGTTGAATGCCGATGTCTGATTGTTGCCACCTGTGCCACCGTTTCCTACTGCCAGCGGAACATCCAGATTCAGTGCTCCTGTCATCGTACCACCTGCGAGGGGAAGCGCACCGAGATTCGTCAGCGCTTGCGCCGCAGTTGTTGCGCCTGTGCCGCCGTTTCCTACTGCCAGCGGAACATCCAGATTCAGTGCTCCTGTCATCGTACCACCTGCGAGGGGAAGCGCACCGA
>DAHVOF010000194.1 GCA_027318945.1 Actinomycetota bacterium
GTCCGAGTTTGCGGCTCTCGCAATCATTTTGTCGATCGCCGCCTACCTCCATGTCCATCAGGAGGATGAAATGAATGCCAAGATGCTCGTGAAGCTCCTGGCAATTGCGGCCGTCCCAATGCTTCTGGTAATTAAACAGCCCGACATTGGTACGGCCCTCGTCATGGGCTTCGTTCTTCTTACAATGCTGGTTCTGGCGCGGGTTTCCCTGGGATGGCTTGCGGTGCTGTTCGTTTTGGGTGCTGTGGCGGTTGCAGCCATTCTCGCTTTAGGAATTCTCCAGAAATACCAACTGCAGCGGCTGACGTCTTTCGTCAATCCCAATACGTCTGTGCTTCAGGGAGGGTACAACTTGGCTCAGTCCAAGATCGCCATTGGCTCCGGTGGGCTTTTTGGGAAAGGACTATTCCATGGGACGCAGACTAACCTCTCCTATGTGCCGGAGCAGCAGACCGATTTCATCTTTACTGCGGTGGGTGAGCAGCTGGGATTCATAGGCGCAGGCGGCCTGTTGCTTTTATACGCATATATGACTTGGCGCGTCTGGAGCATTATGAAGCGAGCCAAGGATCCTCTTGGCAAAATGCTTGCCGGTGGTGTGCTCGGATTTCTGGCATTTTCGATTTTTCAGAACGCGGGAATGACGATGGGCATCATGCCGATAACGGGTATACCCCTTCCATTTCTTAGCTATGGTGGGTCTGCAGCCTTGGCTTTTTTCACCGCTATAGGGCTGGTGCTGAATGTGGGGATGAGGAATCCTAGATGAAGGTGGACATGACCGAGGACGACGGTGGATCGGCAGATAACCAGGAGAGTGCGCCCGATTCAGGAGTGGATTCAGTTCAGCAGACGATTGGTCCGCCAGACGGGCTACCCACATATAGGCAAGTCGTAGCATCCACGGTCGGAGTGCTGCTTCCTGAGACGTTTGGCAGGCTTTCATTTAAAGAGCTTGATCCGCCAAATCGACACTTTTCCATTCCTATATCCCTCGAACAGGCTGGCGTGATTTCGGGGCTGCTTAAGGGCATAAAGCCGCCCCGACCGATGATGGGAGAGCTCTTTACGGAAGTTATGACGGTGTTTGATTTCAGCGTGGCCGTCGTGCAAATTTCCGGAATTGTGAACGGGGTATACTTGGCAGAGATAACATTCACCTCTGCGTCGGGCAGGCCGAAGGTGTTCCCGTGTCGACCGTCAGATGGAGTTATCCTGGCACTTAGCCAGCATTTGCCTGTGCCAATTCTTGTGGACGAGGAGTTGTTCGAAAAGGGGCTGTAGTTCAGGCCGTCGGCTTTAGGAGTTTCCTTCGTGCGATATTCGCATAAGAATGGCGATCAGCACGTAATTTGCGACTAAAGATGATCCGCCGTATGCGACGAATGGTAGCGTCACTCCCGTAAGTGGGAGTAACCTCACGATGCCTGCCATAATGAAAAATGATTGAAGCCCGATGATTACCGTAAATGAGGCTGCCAGGAGTTTGGAGAAGTCGTTCTTCGCCCGTAGTGCAGCTCTGAGTCCAGCTCCCACGAGCAGCAGGAATGCAAAAACAACTGCTGTCGTTCCGAGGAGTCCCATCTCTTCCCCTATTGCGGCGAAGATGTAGTCGGAAGCGACGACTGGTATTAGAGTTGGGTGTCCGCGTCCCAAACCGGTGCCGCCAACGCCACCGTAGGCAAGAGCGAATTGTCCTTGAATGAGCTGGTAGCCAATCGTAGTGGCATATTTCCAAGGGTTGAGCCATACTACGAGCCTTTCACGCACGTGCGAGAAGATTGCGGATGCGACAACGGTTCCTAACCCGAACAATCCGCTGCCTAGGACTAAATAAGTCTTTCTCGACGTCGCAAGCCAAATGGTGATTATGAAGATTAGAAAAATCAGAAGTGAGAACCCCACGTCACGTTCTGCCGTCATTATCATCAGCGACATGCCCCAAGCGACGAATATAGGACCGAGTGCACGGATTTCGATTAAGGTAACCTTCTTGTCGCCTCCAATCGGATGCCCTAATAGCTCCCGCTTCTCAATAAAGTATGAGGCAAAAAATACTGCCAAAAAAAGTTTGGCCGCTTCGACGGGTTGAAAAGTGAGCGGCCCAAGGTGAATCCAAAGACGCACTCCGTTGATATTGACGCCCAGCTTGGGAACTAGAGGGAGTATCAGAAGTAAAATGCCTCCGACACCTAGAAGGTAGCGATAGCGGTCAAGAACCGCGGAATTTCTTACCAGATATAGCGTTGCGAGATAGCCTGCCACGCCAACGGCACTCCAAAGCGCCTGAAGGAGTGCTTCATGATAGTCAATCCTGGTGATCATTACGAATCCCAGGCCGTTCAGGAGCGAAGCTATGGGAAGGATGATGGGATCTGCGCTTGGCGCAAGTTTTCGAGTTCCTACGTGTGCGGCGAGACTGAGAGCTACCAAAGCCGCAAGAATCAGACCAACATTGCCCGGGATGGTTGCCGTCTTGCCTAGCGACGCGATAACGTATGCGGAGACGGTGATGATAATCGAGATGAACAGAAGCCCCAACTCTGTGGAGCGTCTTTTATTCTTTTTCCCTAGGTGAAATCTTGTCCGCCAATCAGGGCGGGCATTTTCGTGGCGATTCATCAGGTTAGGACGATTCATCTCAGCTCATTCGCATCATGGATTCGCAATAATGGCATAGTACCAGCTGAAGCGAGCTTAGGGGGATTCCAGGTCTCGGTCCTTATTGAATGTTTATTATTCATTGGGTCTTTAACTGCTTTTCAACACGGAAAATGAAATACCCTTTTTAGATGGACCTAAAGTCTGAACCGAATGTTGGAAAGCTCGGGAATGGGCGTTTTATTAATCGCGAGCTATCGTGGCTTGACTTTGCCTCAAGGGTGCTGGATCTTGCCGAGGATGAGTCCGTGCCGCTGCTGGAGCGGGCAAAGTTTCTTGCGATCTTCTCTGACGGGCTTGACGAGTTTTTTCAAGTACGCGTGGCCGGATTAAAAGACCAGCTTGCAGCTGGCGTTCGATCCTTGAGTCCTGATGGCCTATCCGTGCGGGAGCAGCTGCAGGCGGTGCGCGAGAAGGTTGAGTGCTTGGTCAGTAGGGTTGACGGGATCTACAATGAAGTTTTGGTCCCTTCATTGTTCGAAGCTGGGATCAACCTTCTAAATTGGGGGGAGCTGAGCGATGAGGACATTGCGTATTTACGCCAAGTTTTTGACAGTACGGTTTTCCCCGTTCTGACACCCCTTGCGGTAGACCCCTCTCATCCATTTCCTTACATATCGAATTTGTCGCTTAATTTGCTTGCCCGGGTAACCGACCCTGTAACCGCGGTTTCGCGCTTCGCTCGCGTCAAAGTACCGCCGATTTTGCCGCGTTTTGTCGCCCTGCCTGGTGGTGTGAGGTTCATCCCGCTAGAACAGCTGATCTGGGCTCATCTCGACAAGCTATTTCCAGAGATGAAAATAGGCGCCCACTTTGTTTTTAGGGTTAGCCGCAATGCCGATCTTACGCTCGAGGAAGAGGAGGCTGACGATCTTCTCGCGTTTGTAGAGATGGAGCTCAGGAGACGTAGGTTTGGTCGGGCCGTGAGATTGGAGTTCCAGGGAACCCCTGATCCAGATGTCGCCGCGCTGCTTGTAAAAGAGCTGCGCCTGCATCCAGATGACGTGTATGTGGTAAACAGCGCTCTGGACCTGAACGGTTTGTGGAACGTTTACGAGATTATGCGTGCAGATCTTCACGATCCGGACTGGATTCCGGTGACGCCAGCATCTTTTGGAGGCTCGGATCCAACTGCCGTAAATATCTTTGCCATTTTGCGCCATGGAGATGTTCTCCTGCATCATCCGTATGAGTCTTTTTCAGCAACCGTCGAGCGTTTCATAGAGCAAGCTGCCTCGGACCCATCAGTGCTGGCAATCAAGCAGACTTTATATCGGACGTCTGGCGATTCGAGGATCGTAGCGTCGCTAATCAAGGCTGCGGAATCTGGTAAGCAAGTGGCTGCCCTAGTTGAGGTGAAAGCTCGTTTCGACGAGCAGGCGAATATTGGATGGGCACGTGCACTTGAGGAGGCGGGAGTCCATGTAGTTTATGGTCTGGCCGGGCTCAAGACGCACTTGAAGGCGGTGTTGGTAGTCAGGCACGAGGAAGACGGGTCAACTCTTCGCTACTGTCATTTGGGTACTGGGAACTACAACTCGAAGACGGCGAGGTCGTACGAAGATATAGGGCTTTTGACGGCGAGTCCTGAATTCGGTGCCGACCTTTCAGAGGTGTTTAACCTGTTGACGGGCTTTTCGAAGAGAGTCGATTACCAGAAATTGATCCTCGCACCAGGGAGGCTTCGTTCGAAAATATTGGAACTAATATCCGAGCAGGCTCGGTTGGGTGAAGAGGGTCGCATCTTTATAAAAGTCAACGGCTTGATCGATCCGGAGATTATCGATGCTCTGTATGCTGCATCGCGTGAGGGTGCAAGGATTGAACTTGTCATTCGGAGTATCTGCTGTCTCCGTCCTCAAGTCGACGGTCTTTCGGAGAATATTCGGGTGAAGTCCATTGTGGGACGCTTTCTCGAGCATTCGAGGATATTCGTTTTTGGAGACACGAGGGCGGTCGACTGCAAAATTTTTGTGGGCTCTGCGGATCTCATGCAAAGAAACTTGGACCGGCGCATTGAAGCGTTATTTCCGATCGAAGATTCACGCCTTCGTGAAAGGGTTGTTGAAGTTGTGAATCTTGATCTTGCTGACGACTCATCTTCTTGGTGGTTGACCGAGAACGGGGACTGGGTGAAGACACCAGGCACGTCCGCTACTAGAGCTCAGGATCGTCTCAAGGAGCTGGCCCTCGAGCGTGCAGCACCAATTCGGCGGCAAGCTAGGCGGCTTTGGTTTAGGAATGGAATTAGCAGGTGAATCTCGAGATTGAGGTTAAGTTTTCTGTGCCGACAGATTTCGAGTTCGGCGGTTTCGGGATTACCTGGAATAATCTGACGGTGGAAAAGAGGCAGACAAAGAGGACGTTTACCACTTATTTTGACACCGAGGGACGAGATCTACTTGCGTGCGGCGCGGCGTTAAGGTTTAGAAGTTCTCAGGATATCGATTGTGAAGAGGAAGGCACGTGGACACTCAAATTCTCGCCTCCCTCGGCGGAGGTTCACAGAAGTTCAAGGTTCGAGTTCGAGATTCGGGCAGGTGGTGGACGGGTGCCATCGCAATACGATCTCGTGCTGCAAGTGTTCGGCGCGTCTAACCCCGGTTTTGAATTGGCGATGCTGAAGGCCGAGAGGTCTGCGACCGTTTTTAGCGACAGTCAAGGCAGGCATGTGATCGAGTTAGATGACGACTTCGTGACAGTTCAAAGGGGGACGAATGAAGGAAGCACGTTTCGGGAGATAGAGGTTGAGGTCATAGACCACGGTTATCGGACCGAAGCGGAGGCGATAATACGCGAACTATTAGATGCTGGTGCGTCATTCGCCGTGAGTTCCTCCAAGCTTGAACAAGCGATCGCGAGTTCGGAAACGCGGCCCTATTTGACGGGGTTGTTTACGCGGTATAGACAAGAGGTTGTTGCTGACCTGAATGTTTTTGCGGGACTCGTCGTGGAAAGCGCGGAAAATGGGGTAGTGCTTGGCAACGATCTAGCACGAGCGCTCGTTGTGGAGCTGTCCGATGAGACAGCTAAACGCTTTGCAGAAGAGACGGTTTTTTTGCTTGCGGTAAATCGCGCTAATGCCGGCCGACAGCACGGACCATGGTTTTCGGGCGCCGTGGCGCGGCTGTGCGTGGATTTGGCGGGAGAGCTTCGCGAAGGTGGATCTCTGTCCCGTCTGAGCTTGAAATTTCCTAGCCGGGCAGCGCGGCGGGTTTCGGAGATTGTGCTGCAGAAAATTGTGGTCTTTCGGGATAAAGGTGATGAAGCTATTTCAGCATGTACCATGCTCATCGAGGATTTGAATTCCTTGCCGTGGAAGCTTTTAAATGGAAGTGATGAGGTTCCAGTGGCTTTTGAAAGAAAGTGGTCCTGAGCCGATCTTGATTGGCTATTCTCGAAGGCTCAGGGCTAGTTAGATTGGGATCGTACGATATGAGTTCCGAGACATATCGGTTTGAAGGAGAGCCAGGTCGAATTTCTAGAGGGCCTGCCTTTTCGAAGATCACGGAAATAGCTAGTCCGGAGTGGCCGGATTTTACTAATGTCATATCTGCGCTGGACCTGGGGTCGAATTCGTTTCATCTGGTCGTGGCTCGCGCGCTTTCGGAAAAAAGCTTTGAAGTCCTTTTGAAGGAAAAGTCGATGCTTCGTCTTGGGGATGTAGTGTCCCGGCTCGGATATATCGACGAAGTTCACATCGGGGCTGTGGTGGACTCGATTAGGTCATTCCGGACGTTGGCTGAATCACTAGGGGCTGGTGAGCTCGTTGCTCTGGCGACATCGGCTTTTCGGGACGCCGAAAATTCTTCGGAGGTCGTGGATCTCATTGAAGACGAGACTGGCGTTTCGGTATCTGTGATTTCAGGAACGCGGGAAGCGGAGCTTATTTTCAAGGCGGTGAGCAACTCAGTCGATTTTCGAGATGAACTCGCCCTCTGTATAGATCTCGGCGGTGGCAGTTTAGAGGTCATGATAGGTACACAAACCGAGCTCTTGTGGTCTCACAGCCTCAATATGGGCGTTGGCCGGCTTACTACAATGTTTTTTGATGGGTCTGAGGTTCTGCCTTCTAAGGCGGTGCTGAAACTTAGGCGCTATGTACGAGAGATGCTCGCACCCGTATCAACTCAGGTGAAGCGTTATTCTCCAACTGTACTGGTTGGGTCTTCGGGTAGTTTTCTCAATCTGGCTCGAATGGCAGTTCTTGCGCGAAGGCCTGAATTAGATCCAACCGTGCTGGACGACATGAATCAGATGACGGTAAAGAGATCTGCGCTCAGGAATGTCTCCAAGGAGATTCTTAGAGTTAAAGCGTCGGAACGACTTGGTATTCCTGGAGTGGACTCCAAACGTATTGATATTATGCCTGCGGCCACGGTTGTGCTTGACGAGGTGATGGAGCAGCTTGGCTTCAAGGAGCTGACACTTTCCGAATGGGCGTTAAGAGAGGGGATCATACTATCGGAACTTGAAAGTTTCGAGACGCTCGAGGGAGGGATAGATTCGATACGGCATGCGTCAGTCATGGGCGTTACGAAGCGTTTCTCTTGGAACGGGGCTCATGCGGAGCAAGTAGCAAAGCTCGCTTTGTCATTGTTTGACCAGACCGTGTCGATGCATCATTTGGCGGAAACGGAGCGGGAACTCTTATTCTACGCCTCTCTTCTACACGACATCGGAGAGCATATCGCAATGGAGGATCACGATAAGCACTCGGCGTACCTTATCGAGAACTCCAGGCTGCGTGGTTTTACGCCCCAAGAGAAGCGGGTGTTGGTTTGTTTGGGACGGTTCCACCGCAGGGGTTACCCAAGAGTTGATTACCCTCCATTTGGGCAGCTGACTGAGGAGTGGCGCGCCAAAGTTGTCAAGTTGGCTGGAATATTGAGGCTTGCAGACGCTCTTGATCGCTCTCACGAGGCTGTTGTTGATTCGATACGAATGGATCTGTTGGGCGATCGAATGACGATTAGGCTAAGTACCCAGGGGGATTTCGAGCTAGAATCGTTTGGACTACGGAGGAAGCGTTCGTTATTTGAGCAGACTTTTGGCGTGAAAGTCAGTTTGGGTCTCGATGGACAAGGGCCGTAAGCCGCTGGAGTAATAATGCTGTCTAGCATGCGAACGCATGTGCCAGCGTTCTTGATATGAACTTATCTGAGTGGGGCGCAGCCCCCTCACCGAAGCCTGGCCATTTTCGGTTGGTTGGGGTTAGAAACTCGAATTCTACGGCGATCATTGCCCACAATGCGTGTCTAGAGCATTTGGGCGGACACTTGGACGACTCCGTGTCAACCAGTCCCTAGGTAGGACCGGACGTGCTTTTGACTACGCAACGGTGGAAAGCGTTTTCGCCCAGTCGAACATAACGCATTTGGCGTTGTTAACGCGACAGCTCGATCGTGACAATAGTCAGGGAGGCTGATCACATCGATACCTTCCGCAGATCAAGAAAACTTCACTCCCGTATTGGGTGCGCTGCTTTGCTCACTTTCTTAGGAAACTACCTCCGAAACCACAAGCAAGAGGTCTCCAAGGCGTCCGCTCGACCGATTATGTTGTTCCTCCTGAAACCGGGTGTCAGGCCAATAGAACGGATATCCCTGCCAACGAATGGCGCGCCAACCCTAACTAGCTACAGAAGCTCTCGCAGGAGCCAAGAGAGACCAAGAGCGTTGCCCTGATGAAATAGGGCGACTGAAATAAGTGCACCTTTCAAAGGACTGCT
>DAHVOF010000205.1 GCA_027318945.1 Actinomycetota bacterium
ACAAAATCATCAACTTGTAAAGCACTATTTCTTGACTTTTTAAGTAAAAATTAATGTCAAATTTAATATTTCTATTTTTTTTGAAAAAGTGCACCCTCACCAGCAGACGTCTTCCAACAATAGACAGCTTCGCCCGTGCGACTTTCGACAAAGATGCCCAAATCAGCGACCCCAAAGTGATCGTTCGAGATTTGACAGCTGACAGCCGCATGAACTGTGCTGTAATTTCATTACGATACCCAAGTCGAAATGCCACAGTTTTCGATGGCGCAAAAAAGGCCAAACTTCCTCAAGGAGCAGGTAACTATAGAACCTGATTTAGAGAACGCGATCCGGGGAGCAAAACGGGGTGAGGAATCCGCAATAGTCGTGCTATTCCGCTGCTACAACCCCCCGCTTCTTCGCTATCTGCGCCATCAGATACCTGCAGATTACGAAGATGTGGCTTCAGAAACATGGGCCGCCATAGCCAAGGGAATAAAGGACTTCAGCGGGGGGCCCCAAGAGTTGCGAGCCTGGATCTTTGGAATTGCGAGAAAAAAGATCGCGGACCAATTCAGGATCCATGGAAAATCTAGATTGGCCGTCCAGCGGGAGCGCATACATATCGACGGAATAAGCCGGGACCTGTCCGACCCTACTGCCACCCCTGCAGTAGCGAACCTATCAGCCGAAGAGGCTATCGAGACTCTTCTAAGCAGCCTTCCGCCACATCACGCTGAGGTCATTTTGCTGCGAGTGGTAGCAGATCTAAGTGTCGAAGACGTCGCGAATCTCATGGGAAAGAGTCAGGAAGCGATCCGTGTCATACAGCATCGCGCCATAAATACCTTGGTGAAGAAATTTCATAGAAATGTTGTAACGTAGTGGACGAATTTAGCGATATCAACTTTGACATGGGCGAGGAACCACTCTCAGACGAAGAGATCGAAGCACTCATAAAAGGCAAGGTTGATCCAAGCTTCACCTTCGGTGCGGTGTCTCACATCGCCGAACTTATTAGCGCGGCCAAAATGCCCGCTACGGACGAGGAGCTTGCTACACAAGAAGCTGTCGTCAACTCATTCCGCCTAGCTGCTGGACCCCATTCAGTTCGCAATATCCGATATGAGAAAAAGCAAAAGGTCCACAGCGGCTTGCTTGCGGCAAAAATAGCAGGAGTTTTAATGGCTGCGACTGCCCTGACCGGCACCGCTGTCGCAGCCTACCACGGCGACCTTCCCGGCACATTCCAGACAACCGTGTCAAATGGGCTGGCACATGTCGGAATCTCGGTTCCCGACACACACGCGTCTTCGGGTCCGCCATCAACTTCGAACCAGCTGCCCCCGCTGAGCGGACAGAGCAAAAATTTATCGAGCGGCACTGTTGAAACGACAACTACGCGAGGGGTGGGCGGGGGAATCGCAAACGGTGCAGACCAAGGATTGGCGAACCAAGACAGCGTGTACGGGTTGTGCGTCGCCTACCAGAACGCCACCGGCGGCGTCTCATCGTTTCCATCCGCCACATCGACTTCGAGCACCGCGACTACAACTTCTACGACGCAAGTTAGTGGAACCACTGCGGCTGGAGGAGGCGCAATATCGCAGGTATCTTCGGCGACAGCCTTCCAGAGGCTTGAGGCGCTGGCTACACAAAATGGTGAATCAGTTTCACAGCTATGCAACAACGCACCTCAACCTGGTAAGCAGGGCCCTGCGAAGAGCGATCGCTCAGGCACCAGCCGCGACAAGCACCCGAACTCCTCCAACACCTCCGGAGAAGCACCGCCCTACATTTCCACGACAACTACAACGGCGTCAAACGGCAGTTACAGCGTTCAAGGAAGCAGGGCGGCGGACAGATCACAAAGTTCTTTCAACGGAAACCCTTTCAGCCAGCTGTTCAAAGGGGGAGAAGTTTATGGCAATGGAAGGAGCAGTCTGAATCTAAGTCGCTGGAGTCATTAGCTCCGTAGCACAAGTTCCCCGACTAACAGATTGGGCCGGACAGCCTTTACCCGCCAAAGACCGTCCGGCCCTTTCTCGTGAAAATGCCCAGCATGATCTCACAGCACCAGCCGGGCGAATCGATTCCTTCCTGCAAGATCGCAATGTATTTCAACACGAGTAAACCCGCTCTTCAAAGCTAAATCGGAAACCAATTCACCGTGATTTTCGTTGATCTCCAGAAAAACTTGCGCACCTTCCCCAACGAGCCTGGCCGGAGCATCCCTGATCATTCGTCGAATAACCAAAAGCCCATCCGCCCCGCCAAATAGCGCTTCAGGAGGCTCGTGGTCCACAACCCTCGAATCGAGTAGAGCTGAACTCGAAATGTACGGGGGATTAGATACGATCAAATCAAAGAGCATGGACTCCGGCACTTCGTCGAAAAGGTCTGAACGCAGCATGACCACCTCACTGACCAGGCCGAGCTGTGCTTCCATGTTCTCCCGCGCAAGTTCAAGTGCTAAAGCTGATAGTTCCGTGGCTATTATTTTCAAACCTGCCACCTCAGAACCAAGCGCCAACGAAATGGCACCAGTACCTGTTCCAATCTCCAAAATCTTTACAATCTCTGGGTGCGCGCTAATTTCGGCTTTGACCAGGTCCACGAGCTGTTCTGTCTCGGGCCTGGGAATCAGCGCACGCGTATCGCATTTAAGCTCGAGCGATCGAAAGCTCCAGTGCCCAAAAACGTACTGGATCGGCTCTCCTCTTAGATATCGATCCACCATCTCCAAGGCGTAAATTTCCGAATCAGCCCTTATGCGGTTGCGAAAAGCCTCGTCAACTATCCACTTTGCCAGCTGGTGATCACCCAGTTTTTGCGAAATACGCGCAAGGAGTTCCGAATCAGCTACTGAGCCAGCCGCCATCAACTCGCGCCGGTGCCTTCCAGCTGACGTGTCCGCTCGTCCATTAGAAGAGCGTCCGTCAGCTCCTCCAACTCGCCCATAAGAATCCTGTCCAATCGATAGAGGGTCAACCCGATGCGGTGATCAGTCACCCTGTTTTCCTTGAAGTTATATGTTCTTATCTTCTCTGACCGGCCGCCACCTCCTATCTGGGACTTTCGTGCCTGAGACAACTCAGCGGACTGCTTATCCTGCTCGAGTTTTAGAAGCCTGGCCCGCAAGACCTGCAACGCCTTCGCGCGGTTCTGGATCTGGCTCTTCTCGTCCTGCATCGCTACGACCAGTCCCGTCGGAAGGTGCGTTATCCTAACCGCTGAATCGGTAGTGTTGACTGACTGACCACCGGGTCCGGTCGACCGATAGACATCGATTTTCAGATCACCCGGATCAATTTGGACATCCACTTCTTCTGCTTCCGGCAAGATTGTCACGGTTGCCGAGGACGTATGAATCCTGCCCTGGGATTCCGTGATAGGAACCCGCTGCACCCGGTGAGGACCTCCCTCGTGCTTGAGCTTCCTCCAGGCGTCTTCACCCTTGACTATGAACGCAACGTCACTGAAACCGCCGCGCTCCGAAATATCGGCCCCGAGAACCTCCGACTTCCAGCCTTGCCTCTCGGCGTAACGCGAATACATTTCGAAAAGATCTTTAGCGAACAGGTTCGCCTCTTCTCCGCCCTCAGCTCCGCGAATTTCGACTATCACATTCCTGCCATCGTTCTCGTCCCTTGGCAACAGGGCGATCTCCAAAGTCTTCTGGAGATCATGCAGCTTCTCCTCAGCGTCTTCCAACTCTTGCCGCAGGAGTTCACGATCCTCACCAGAAGACTCAGACATCATCTCCTTCAAGGTGTCGACGTCACTCTGACCCACCTGGTACGCCCTGAAGGCGGCCACCACTGATTCGAGCTCCTTGTGCTTTCGGCTAACATCTCTCAGCCTTCGTTGATCGGAATAAATCGACGGATCCGCTAGCTCCTCAGTCACGGATTCGTATTCCTTTGTAATTTCAGAAAGTCGCTCAAACATATCTCGTCGCCAATCACCTAACCATGCACAATCGTTTTCCATGCCGGCAAGAGCGAGACACTGCGTATACGAAAACTTGCCAGACTTGTCATACGGTCTATAGATGGAATTTTATTCCGCTCTTCGAGAACCAGAATGGATCCTCCTATCTTCCTTCCGGACGACTCCGCAGCCCGGATAACCTCGTACAGCTTTGCTGCAGCTCCAAGATCTACAGCTGACGAAATGCCGACCACATACTCAATTCCGGCGCCATCACTGGCCAAGGCAAAGGAAAATCCATCCTCTTCGAAACTTGAATCATAGCCTCGGTACATCGGGGCTTCTCCATCTTCAGGCCCAGACAATCTCTTCAGTGACCAGAGCCCGCCCGTGGGCCAACCGCCTTCGCGAACCAGCTCTACGGGCGTCAGCTTATCCATCCCGATAATCGCCGGATCGTCCTGAATCACCAGCCTCATCCATCTGGAAAGCGATAGACGTGCAAGAGGGTGAAACCGGGAAAAGCCCAAACGGTAGCGATTGACAACATCGAGAGTCTCGGCAAGTTTTTCCTCAGGCTCCGGGGACTCAGAAAGCAAGGCCTTGGCCATCCGATCATTCCATCCAACGCCTACCTCCAACTCGAGTCGCCCGCCAACGTCTTTGGAGCGGGCCACTTCAAGCCCAAGATGCGTAACTATCATTCGATTTCGAAGAAAAAGTACTTCGCATCCGCAGCCAAGTGCCAGCTCGACAATCTCCGACGCGCCTTCCAGCTCAAGAAACTCCGCCATCGCTGATTCATCCTGGATCAATACCTCAAGATTTGAGCTGGCGGCAACTGGCCGCAATGCGTTCGCCTCCACCGACAGAACTTCAATTTCGATATTAAAACCCTGCCCTTGAAGACTAAGCACGCTCGAAACCTCTGCGGCAGGATATGACTGGGTCTCGGAATTAAGCGCAGGAGGCATATACAGTACCAAACGGCCGGCACCGCTTTTTGACGCAAAAGCGACATGTGTTCCGATGTCAGCTGATGCCAAGGAACCTATAAATACATGCGCAACTCCGTTGACCACAGATCCCGAAAATGTGGGAAATTCGAGGATCTTCACTCCGGCCATGTCGATAGTACTGTCGAATCTCGACATACATGAACGAAGGGCTCCCGACCAAAGGGAACCCTTCTCAGATCCATTAATCTCTTGCAAAGCGGTTACCAAACCTGTAAAGGTCCCACTCTATCGCGGGATAGCTATCTCTTCGAGGCCCTTCTGTCTCCGTAGCGACGCTGGAATCGCTCGACGCGGCCGCCGGTGTCCACAAGCTTCTGCTTTCCAGTGTAGAAGGGGTGGCACTCGCTGCAAAGCTCGACGTGCAGCTCTGATTTGGTGGACTTGGTCACGAACGTGTTGCCACATGAGCAATGCACAGTTGCGACCCCATATTTTGGGTGAATGTCAGACTTCATAGCTTTACCATCCTAGCGGCCAAGCTCGGCTCCACCTACGCCAGGGGGCCGAGCTTCGAGTTGACTCGTCAATTTAGTTATTGGGTATCTGCGACTTGGCGATCTCCAGGAGAAACTCTCCGTTCGACTTCGTAGATCGTATCTTGTCAATCAGAAGCTCGAGGCCAGGAGCAGAATTGCCATCGCTGCTCAGAGCGTTTAGAACTCTCCGCAGCTTCCACACCTGAGCCAACTGATCCTTGTCGAACAGCAGCTCTTCGTGCCTGGTGGATGATGCGTTAACATCAATCGCAGGATACAGCCTTCGTTCAGCGAGGCGACGATCGAGCCTAAGCTCCATGTTTCCAGTTCCCTTGAATTCTTCGAAGATAACCTCATCCATACGGGACCCGGTTTCCACGAGGGCAGTGGCGAGAATCGTCAGCGAACCCCCCTCTTCGACATTCCTTGCCGCCCCAAAAAACTTCTTTGGAGGGTATAGGGCTCCCGAATCGACACCACCCGACATGATTCTCCCGGATGCCGGTTGAGCGAGGTTGTACGCTCGCGCAAGACGGGTAATACCGTCGAGGATGATAACTACATCCCTTCCGAGTTCGACCAGACGTTTCGCTCTCTCGAGCGCCAACTCGGAAACAGCAGTGTGCTCCTCCGCCGGCCGATCGAACGTGGACGCGACCACTTCACCCTTTACCGAACGCCTCATGTCAGTGACCTCTTCCGGGCGCTCGTCTACCAGCAGCACCATCAGAAAGACGTCGGGGTTGTTCGTCTCAATGCAATGGGCAATGTGCTTCATTACGGTCGTCTTGCCAGCCTTGGGAGGCGAAACGATCAACCCACGTTGACCCTTTCCGATAGGAGACACAAGATCCACGATCCGAGCAGTGACATTTGCTGGATCTCTCGGAGTTTCAAGGGCGAGCTTCAGATCAGGGAAAAGAGGAGTTAGCTCTTCGAACTTCGGACGCAACTTTCCAATCTCTGGATCATTGCCATTCACGATGTCGACCCTGACCAACGCGGGGTATTTCTCGTTGGCGTTGGCAGCTCTAGCCCCACCGAGAACCTGATCACCTTTGCGTAGCCCATATTTGCGAACTACTGAAATGGCAACGTAAACATCCTTAGGGCTGGGGAGATAAGTTCCGGATCTCAAGAAACCAAATCCCTCTTCCCTGAGATCAAGAATCCCCTCGACATCCGCAAGTTCCACCGGTGCCGCTGGCTCCGTGCTCGGCTCTCGCTCACGCTCACCGCGATCCCGTCCCCGGCGCCTACGGCTCCTTCTCGAGGAGCCCTCCGCCTCGATAATTGCCCTGCGAGACTCGAAGGACTCCTCGCTGGGAACCTTATCAGTCTCTTCCACGGTCTTGACCGTGAACTCCTGAACGATCAGCTCGTCCGTCGAGGGCGCTTCCACATGCCCGTTTGAACCATTGCGCGAGGTCGCAGCACGGCGGCGCGACATGGTTGACGAAGTGACGACAATAGGAGGTGGCACCGCACTATCTGTCCCTGAAGCAGCAATCGAAGGCTCAACTGCGGCCCGGCCATGCGCATGCTGAGACGAAGAGTCATCGCCCTTAGGCCGCGCCCTAACTGTACTCTTGACAACTCGCGCCTTTTCGCCCACCTCGGCCGGAGTTGCGACCGCAGGCGCGGTCACCCCGGCGGCAACGAGTATCAGATCTATCAAATCAGACTTCTTCGTTCTAGACGTTGACTTGACCTGCATTGCTCCAGCTATTTGCGAGAGCTGGTTCCTGTCCTTCTTTTCAAGAACCGTGCGCTCAAGCTGAGACTCAGTGCTCATCTGCACCTCTTCCACTCGACAATAAATTTGAATTTGTCCACGTTGCTTCTCCGCAGCCCGTTACGGCATAACCACCGCAATAGCTCATGTGATTTTGTGGTTTTCCCGCCTTTTGCCTTTGATGGGGCTTTCCCCGGGATGGAGCTGACTAGTAGTATGGGTAGCTTGCAGTTCTGCCACTCGTGCGCTACCTAGTTTTTAGCACAACAAAACCCCTTACTCAAATCCAACAAGAATCACCTAATGAGATTGTGCTGGAATCGAGATTCTGCATGTACGTTCTCTATACAGATGCGAGAGCCACGTGCGCGGATGTAATACCTACATTTTAGCAACTCGCTAGCGCTATCATACATCCTCAGCGCTATATGCCAAGCTCCCTTGAAATCGCTTCATAGGTCGCATCCACTGCTTCCGGAACAGATATCTGCGAAATCGCCGCGTCGGGATCCTTTAAACCGTGACCTGTCAACACACATACAGCGACAGATCCCGGCTCAATATCCGTCTTCAAAAGCCCTGCAACCGAGGCTGCAGACGCAGGCTCGCAAAATACTGACTCTCTTGCAGCCAAGAATTTGTATGCCTCCAAGATCTCGCGATCCTCCACCGCCGAAATAGTGCCGCCCGACTCATCCCTTGCCTGCACCGCGCTCTCCCAAGACGCAGGATTGCCGATACGGATTGCAGTTGCAATCGTCTCAGGATGCTCTACAATGTGACCCAAAACGATGGGGGCAGCCCCAGCGGCTTGAAAGCCCATCATCTTTGGAAGCGACGATGAGACCCCTTTTTGAAAGTATTCCTTGTAGCCTTTCCAATAAGCCGTGATGTTGCCTGCATTTCCGACGGGAATGAAGTGATAGTCGGGCACTCTGCCGAGCGTGTCAATGATCTCGAATGCGCCAGTCTTTTGGCCCTCTATCCGGTAGGGGTTTATAGAATTGACAACCGTGATCTTTTCGGAATTGTCTCCCAATTCGCGTACGATCTGGAGCGCCTGATCGAAGTTTCCCTTGATCTGCATCACCTTTGCCCCATAAATGAGCGCCTGCGCAAGCTTGCCGAGAGCAATGTACCCTTCCGGAATTAGCACGACACAAGCCATCCCTGATTTCGCCGCATATGCCGCCGCTGAAGCGGAAGTGTTGCCCGTCGAGGCACACACGACTGT
This sequence comes from Actinomycetota bacterium, assembly GCA_027318945.1. Classification (GTDB taxonomy): domain Bacteria; phylum Actinomycetota; class Acidimicrobiia; order Acidimicrobiales; family Acidimicrobiaceae; genus SCQM01. The sequence continues at coordinate 8,380 of DAHVOF010000205.1, forward strand.
TTGGCTCCCCTCTTCGGCTGCCTTCGAGATGGCCAACGTCATTCCACGGTCCTTGAATGATCCTGTCGGATTCGCTCCCTCGTACTTGAGGTATACGTCTGCCGACTTGATACTCGAAAGCTCCGGCGCATATATGAGTGGAGTTTTACCTTCACCAAGGGTGATGACAGGTGTCCTCTCGCTCACGGGAAGAAAACTCCTGTACTCTTCTACCACGCCACGCCAGATCATCCGCTCACGATCTGGCCTGACCATCTCCTGTGCCATCCCTTTAGGACCTCGTAATCAGTTCGCCCAAGTTGAATTGAGCTCAGTCTTCAACTGCCTAACACACGTATAAAACCAACGAGCCGTTTCACAGCCTCAAGGTTTCTAACCTCGCCCAAAGTCCTTTGAACGGCTCGCTCTTTAGCAAGATGGGTAATGAAAATAAGCCTGGCCTCGCTTCCCAGTCCGACCTGCTCCATCGACCTTATAGATACCCCGTTGTTGCCGAATACGGTAGCGACCTGAGCCAGAACCCCCGGCCGATCGACTACGTCGACAGCGATGTAAAACTCGTACTCGAGTTCGTCGATCGCCAACATTCTTGCCGCCGGTCGAGCCACGTGGCGTTCCATTGAACCATGGCGCAGGTTGTGAGCTGCGTCAATAATATCGCCGAGAACCGCAGATGCTGTTGGCATCCCTCCCGCTCCACGCCCGTAGAACATCAGCTCTCCAACCGCATCTCCTTCTACAAAGACTGCGTTGAACGCGTCGCGAACTGAGGCCAGCGGGTGTGTGACCGGCACCATGGCCGGATGAACCCTTACTGCGATGCTTCCTTCCTCGCCTGGCGACCGCTCGACCAGCTCACAAATGGCGAGAAGCTTTAGAGTGTACCCGTGCCGCTTTGCAAATGCAAAGTCACTCAGGGTCACAGAAGTGATTCCCTCTCGGAAGACATCCTTCAGCTGGACCTTGCGGCCAAACGCAATAGATGCAAGGATCGCGGCTTTCGCACTTGCGTCCATCCCCTCTACGTCCGCGCTCGGATCCGCCTCGGCATATCCCAACTCTTGCGCGCTCTTAAGCGCATCTTCATAAGAAACCCCATCCTCCGACATTCTTGACAGGATGAAATTCGTTGTGCCGTTTACGATTCCAGTGACTCTTCGGACACGCTCAGCTGCGAGTGAGACCCTCAACGACCTGATAAGCGGAATACCGCCGGCAACAGCTGCTTCGAAAAATACGTCACGGCCATGACTTCTCGCCAACAAGGAAAGCTCTTCGCCAAACTCAGCCAGGAGAGCCTTGTTCGCAGTTACCACAGTCTTCTTGAATCGCAGAGCTTCTTCTATCAAAGACTTTGCTGGATCGTGCCCACCTATAACCTCTACAACGATGTCTATCGACGGGTCCCTCACCACAGATACAGGGTCGTCGGTAAGGACAGCTCGCGGAATCCACTCGGGGCGTTCAATCGAAAGGTCCTTCACGGCGATGGCTGCTATCTCCAATACTTCGCCAGTCTGCGACTCGATCAGGGCCTGATCCTCCAAGACTATCTTGACCAGGGCGGCACCTACATTTCCGCAACCAAGTATTCCCAATCGAACTGGTATCGAACTCACCTCTCCAACTTAGCGCCTGATATTGCTGCAGGCCGTTGCGATATTCCTTGGAAGCATTATTTGCCACACCTTGTCCGGATTCGTCAATAACTTCATCCCAAGTCAAGAAGAAGCAGATCGTCCACTGTCTCGCGCCGCAGAACAAGCCGATAGCCCTTGTTGCCAACGAACACCACAGCTGGTCTCCCGACCTTGTTGTAGTTCGATGCCATCGAGTATCCGTAGGCTCCGGTAACCGGCGTCGCAATAAGATCGCCAACCTTGGTAGAGGAGGGTAACTGGCCGTCTTTGACGAGTACGTCCCCCGATTCACAATGCTTGCCCACTACGGTGACACGGCGGTCACGCCTAGCGCTGACGTCTTCCACCAGAAAAACTTCGTATCCGCTGTTGTAGAGCACAGGTCTCGGGTTGTCGCTCATGCCACCATCGACGGCAACATAGGTTCGTATTCCCGGAATCTCCTTTATCGTTCCTACCTCATAAACCGTTATCGCGGTTGGAGCAACCAATGAGCGGCCAGGCTCAACCATTATCCGTGCCGACGGAGAGATGCCTGCCGCCCCCGCGGCATCCTTTAGAGCCCTCGACCAATCTGCAAACTCGACAATCGGCTCACCAGAAACATATGGAACTCCCAGCCCACCACCAAAGTTCAGCTCCTCCACACCCGCCGACGCAAAAAAAGGAGCGAGGACCTCGACTTCCTTCACAAAGGAATCCAGGGAAAAGATCTGGCTTCCAATATGCGCGTGAACTCCAACCAGATCGAGCGTCTGCGATACCTTCAGACGATCAAGAGCGATTTTCGCGTCTCCAGACAATATTCCAAATCCAAACTTGGAGTCATCCTGTCCCGTCATGACGAACTCGTGCGTGTGAGCTTCCACTCCAGGAGTTACTCGTATCCAGACTCTTGCGCGCGTTCCACTCTTCACAAGCTTCTCAAGCCGGTCAATCTCATTGAATGAATCAATAACGATCCGACCCACTCCGGCGGAAAGCGCAAGCTCCAGCTCGCCATTAGATTTGTTGTTTCCATGCATGACAATGCGCTCAGATGGAAACCCTGCACTAAGCGCCACTAAAAGCTCTCCACCGGAGGCGACATCCAAATGCAGCCCCTCCTCAGAAACCAGCTTCGCCATGGCCTTGCACAGAAACGCCTTGGACGCGTAAGCGACATCGCTTCCAAACAACTGTTTCAGCTCCCTGGCACGAGATCGGATCTGCTCCTCGTCATATATGAAAAGCGGCGTTCCAAACTCTTTTACCAGATCTGACACCTTCTGACCGCGAATCCACAGGGAGCCGTCTCGTCCCACCCCGCACCCCTGGGGCAAGAGATGCAGAGGCACGGGGTCTGCTGGTTCAGGCTTCCGATCCCGACCTACCACCGAGCCAGCAGCTTCGTCCATCACATCTGCTCCAGTGGCTCAACACCCAACAGTGACAGAGCTACGCGTATGCCGATCTTGCATCCAGCCACCAGGCATAATCTCGCGTATGTCAGTTCCATCTCAACAGCATCAGAAATGACATAGCAGTCGTGGTAGAAACTGTGGAATAGCCCAGAAAACTCCTTCAACCAATTAGCTATTTTGTATGGCTCCCTTTGGGCACCAGCTTCTTCCACCACCTCCGGCAGCACCATCAACTCGCGCAGAAGCGCCAGTTCGCGCGGGTGAACTAGCAGCGACAAATCTATGCGACTGAAATCGGGCATCACAATTCCCAGCCGATCCCTTACTCTCTCGATAGAAGCCATCCTTGCATGGGCATATTGGATGTAATAAACAGGATTATCCATCGACTCTGCCTTGACTTTCTCGATGTCAACCAAGGCAGCCCTGTCAATCGACGTCGAGAGCGAAAGAAGCCTAGTGGCAGACGGGCCGATCTCGTCTACGAGGTCTTCAAGGGGAATCAGATTTCCTTTCCGCTTGGAAAACTTTAGGCGGTCCGAACCCGAAAGCAGAGAAACCATCTGTCCGAGCAGTATCTCGAGCCGTTCAGACCCTATGCCAAGCGCGTCCATGGCGGCATGAAGAGATGCGACTTGCCCGTGGTGATCCGCGCCGAATATATCGATCACCCGTTGAAAACCCCTCACTACGAACTTGTTGTAGTGATACGCAATGTCTCCGGCAAGATACGTGAAGTCACCCCCCTCTTTCACCAGGTAGCGATCTCTTGAATCGCCAAACCTAGTGGAAAGGAATACCTTCCTAGCGCCCTCCTCGATGATCAAGCCACGTGATGCGAGCATGCTCACAATTCCCTCGACGGCACCTGATTCCTCTATGGAAGCCTGGGAGTACCAGACATCGAAATTGATCCCTAGTTTGTCCAAGGATGCTCTGATGGCTTCGAGATTCCTCTCTGCAGCCCACTTTCCAGCGACAACTACATCTTCAGGTCCTTCATATAGATCGGCAAGATCTTTAACGTATTCGCCTTGATAACCTTCTTCCTCTACCTCACGACCTGCTCTACGGGCAAGCAATGACTCTCCGAGTCGTCGGATTTGACCACCCGTGTCGTTTACGTAGTACTCGGTCGACACGTCATATCCACAACGCCTCAGCAGTCTCGCAAGAGCATCTCCGTACGAGGCCCACCAGCCGTTGCCCACATGAAGCGGACCTGTGGGGTTGGCAGAGCAAAACTCTAATTGAACCCGCGCGCCCGAGCCCATGTTTGAACGCGCGAACGAATCTTCGCCCACGGTCACCACTTGAGCTAGCCCATCGTGGAGATAGCGGAAATCCAGAAAGAAATTTATGAACCCAGGACCGGCGATCTCCAACCTTTGCTGGTATTTGACAGGATTTTCGGTCATGTAGGCACAAATTTTCTCAGCCAAGCTCCTCGGCTTCTCGCCAAGCTTGCTGGCCGCAACCATCGCTATGTTGCTGGAGAACTCACCGTGCTCTATACGTGTGGGACGCTCTACCACGAAAAAAGAGCGATCGAGTTGCACCCCGAAGCTCTCCATGGCATCCAATAGCGCCACCGTAATCGCCATGCGAACATCACTCACCTGATTGCCACCTTGCAAACACCTCGTAACCACATACCACGCCAAAAATCACCGCTCGCGAGATAGCGTCACGAATCTTTAGACTGCTACACTACTCTGGCTTATGAGCCCTCGTAGCTCAGGGGATAGAGCACCGGCCTCCGGAGCCGGGTGCGCAGGTTCGAATCCTGTCGAGGGCACATTTTCCTAACTAGCTAGCCTAGAGGGACGCCCGGCACTTCCGCAGAAAATACCTCAGTAT
>DAHVOF010000208.1 GCA_027318945.1 Actinomycetota bacterium
GTGACGAAGAGTGCGGGTATGATTGCGAAGTATTTCGCTACGTCATTCGCTATCGAGAATGTTGTCAGCGCTCCGCGTGTTATCAGTAGTTGTTTTCCAATTTCAACTACTTCGATGAGCTTGGTTGGGTTTGAATCGAGATCCACCATGTTTCCTGCCTCTTTTGCGGCTGTGGTTCCAGTATTCATAGCGACCCCCACATCGGCTTGCGCAAGTGCAGGAGCGTCATTCGTGCCGTCGCCGGTCATGGCGACGAGCTTCCCTCCTTCTTGCTCCGCTTTTATCAAGGCCATCTTGGTTTCCGGGGTGGCCTCCGCCAGGTAATCGTCCACTCCTGCTTCTTGAGCGATTGCGGCAGCGGTCAGAGGGTTGTCGCCGGTGATCATGACCGTACGGATTCCAAGAGAGCGCATCTGGGCGAAGCGCTCTCGTATCCCTTGTTTTACGACGTCTTTAAGCTCGATGATTCCAAGTAGTTGCGAATCCTCAGCGACCGCGAGTGGAGTAGCGCCTGACATAGCCACTTGGTCTGCTACCTGATCTAGCTCGGATGTAGGAGATCCGCCTTGGGCTGCGACCCAACGCTTGATAGCTTCTGTAGCCCCTTTGCGGATCTGTTTTCCCTCAAGGTCGATGCCAGACATGCGTGATTGCGCGCTGAAGGGCACAAAGACGTGTTCGGTACCTAGCGCTCTCTCACGTATGCCAAATCTTTCCTTGGCGAGGACCACAATGGAACGGCCTTCTGGCGTCTCGTCAGCCAGTGACGCGAGCTGAGCCACGCCGGCCAGCACTTCCTCGGGATGGCCGTCAATTGGAATGAATCTCGATGCCATGCGGTTGCCAAGGGTGATGGTGCCGGTTTTGTCGAGTAGCAATGTTTGGACGTCCCCTGCAGCCTCGACAGCGCGGCCCGACATAGCCAAAACATTTCTCTGAACCAAGCGGTCCATCCCAGCGATCCCAATGGCTGATAAAAGGGCTCCAATAGTTGTTGGTATAAGACAAACCAGCAACGCAATAAGGACTACAACTGATACATTCGTACCGGAGAAGTGGGCGAATGGCTTTAGGGCTACAACAACCGGGAGAAAGATTATTGTTAGGGCGGCGAGAAGGATAGTAAGAGCGATTTCGTTTGGGGTTTTTTGTCTTTGAGCACCCTCCACCAAGTTGATCATGCGGTCGAGGAAGGTCTGCCCTCGTTCTGCCGTGATCTTGACGACGATGCGGTCAGAAAGCACTTTGGTGCCGCCAGTGACAGCTGATCGGTCGCCTCCGGATTCGCGAATGACCGGTGCCGATTCGCCAGTGATTGCGGACTCGTCGACGGATGCAATACCCTCGATGATATCTCCGTCCGAAGGTATGATATCCCCAGTTTCGCAGACGACCAGGTCTCCTTTCGCCAGGCCTGCTGCTGAGACCCTCTCTTCGGTGCCATCCGTTTTGAGTCGTCTTGCTTCAGTCTCTGTCCGCATTTTTCTCAACGTGTCTGCTTGCGCTTTACCTCGTCCTTCTGCGACGGCTTCGGCAAAGTTTGCAAAGAAAACCGTGAGTGCGAGCCAAATGGTCACGGACCAGGCAAAAACGCTCGGGTGAGCTATTGACTCGAAGAACGTTATGACCGTGCCGATGAGGACGACAAACATAACGGGATTTTTTACCTGGATTCTTGGATCAAATTTCTTCAGGGCCTCCGCAAATGCTTGTCTGAGGATTTCCCGGTCAAAAAGAGATCGGCTCTGCCTTGCTCTTTTTGCCTCGGAATTGGCATTTGATTTTTCTAATTTTGTTCCTGGAGTGTTTTCAAGGTCTGGCATTCTCGGATTCCTCCAAATTGGTTCGATAATTGACCATCTGATGGACCTTCGGGGAAACCCCAATTTGTGAACTCGAAGGTCGATATACCAGAACTAGGGATGACCGGGGGACAATTCCTTCCAAGCAAAGAGTGCTTATCGAGGAACTGATGGACGTCGTCATCAGAAGAATTTTCCATGGGAGAGTTGTTCGACTATAGGGCCCAGAGAAACTGCCGGGAAGAATGTAAGTGCTCCGACTATGAGGATTACTCCTATCAGAAGACCAACGAAGATCGGCTTGTCAGTTCTGAAGGTTCCCAAGGAAGCAGGAACCACGTTCTTTGCAGCAAGGGTTCCAGCAAGAGCCAGGGCTGGAACCATGATCGCAAAGCGTCCCAGCAAAAGGCCAAATGTCTGGATTATGTTATAGAAAGCTGTATTTGAACTCAGGCCAGCGAATGCCGAGCCGTTGTTGTTGGTGACGGAGGTGAAGGAGTAAAGGATTTCCGAGAAGCCGTGTGGCCCTTTATTGAGAGGGGCCACCTGCCCCGCATGGACTGAGACCGCTATGGCCGTAAGGATGAGCACCGTAATCGGCATCACGAGAGTTCCTAGAGCGGCGAGTTTCACTTCGGTGGCTTGGATCTTTTTACCTAAGTACTCCGGGGTCCTGCCGACCATCAGTCCGCCAATGAAGACCGCGATAATTGCGTAAATCAGAATCGTGTAAATGCCGCTCCCAACTCCGCCAGGGGTGACTTCGCCAAGCATCATTCCGGTCATTGTGGCGAAACCACCCATGGGGTTATACGAGTCATTCGCTGAATCAACGCTCCCCGTGGATGTTTGCGTGGAGACTATGTTATAAAGAGCAGAGGAGGTGACACCAAAGCGAACCTCTTTTCCTTCCCTATTTCCTGTTGTTTGATGGGTTAGCCCCGCGGCTGACACAGCTGGATTTGGCTGGTGTTCTGCAACAGCTCCAATCGTAAGCCAAGCACCGAAGATGATTGTCATGGCTGCGAGAATTGCCACCCCTTGACGGACACTTCCCACCATCTTGCCAAAGGTGTAGGTCAATGCCACTGGAATGCTGAGAAGTAGAGCGATGGAGAGGAAGTTTGTTAGACCAGTTGGGTTTTCAAAAGGATCGGCTCCGTTTGCATTGAAGAATCCTCCTCCGTTGGTCCCGAGCTGTTTGATCGCCTCCTGGGAGGCCACAGGGCCCCTCGGAATGGTTTGGTTGACGTTATTAAGTGCGTCATGTATGTGTACCGGCCCCGCAAATGTCTGCACTGCACCCTGTGCCACGAAGATAATGGCCGCGAGAAGGGAAATGGGAAGAAGGATGTAAACAATGCCACGGGTGAGGTCAACCCAGAAATTTCCAATAGTCTTCGAACCTTTTCTCGAAAATCCTCGTATCAGTGCCACCGCGACAGCCATGCCTACCGACGCACTTACAAAGTTTTGAACGGCTAATGCCCCCATTTGGGATAGATAGGACATGGTGGATTCGCCGGCGTAATTTTGCCAGTTCGTATTGGTGACGAATGATACCGCTGTGTTCCAGGCAAGTGCAGGCGTAACATTGGGCAGCTGCTGAGGATTGAAGGGAAGGTACGCCTGCGTACGGAGAATGAGGTATGTGGCGAGGATGGCCAGACCAGAGAAGGTTATTAACGAAGCAGTGTAACGGCGCCAGGACTGTTCTGCTTCTGAATTGACTCCCAACAGGCGGTAGAACGGCCGTTCTACAAACGAGGCCCATCTGACGCGGCCTTCATAGACTGCTGTCATGTATTGGCCAAGCAAGCGCCACGTAATTGCCAGTACTACGACGAGCGCAATCAGGGTCCATGCGAAACCCATTAGAACCACTCGGCCTTGAACATAGCCAATCCAAGGTATAGCAATACTAAAACGGAAATTGCAAGCAGGATTGGATCTACCGCGCTCATACGCGTTCCAGCGCCCAGGCTAGACCCAGCATTGCTGCAACGAATGCTAGCGTCCCGATGACAACCAAAATATCGCTCATGAACATAAAGCTACGAACAATTTCGTAAATGAAAAAGCAATTTAGCGCCATCAAGGGTTAACAAATTGTAAATAGCCTTGGGTGGAAACTAGCTAGTCATCGTCTGTGTTATCGAGCAGCTGGTAACCGATTCCCGGCCTTGTTTTGACGATCCTTCCGTCATGGTCGCCGAGCTTCTTGCGCAGACGGTTTACGTAAACGCGCAGGTAATGAGTCTCTTCACCGTAACCTCGGCCCCAGATGTCTCGGAGAATTTGCTGGTGCGTATAGACCTTGCCGGAGTTTTTAGCTAAGAAAAGGAGCAGTTCAAATTCCTTGGCGGTAAGGTCTACTAACGTATTGGCGTTGGTTACTTGTCGTTTTTCGAGATCTATCGCTATGCTTCCAATTTGGATGTATTTGACGTGGTCTCTTTCGGGGCGATTTCTGGAATGGCGCAGCGCAACCCTTATTCGTGCGTCGAGTTCTGCCATTCCAAATGGCTTTGTAATGTAGTCGTCGGCGCCGGCATCCAAAGCCTCAACCTTGCGGGTTTCATCCTCTGCGGCCGACAGGACGAGTATCGGCGTTTCGCTGAAAGATCGAAGGCTGCGGCAGAAATCGACCCCATAAATATCTGGGAGTCCCAGATCCAGCAGGATGATGTCAGGGGAGAGCAGGACGGCTTGACTCAAGCCGTCCTTGCCATTGTTGCATACGGTAGTCTCGTATCCCTTCGCCCGTAGACCGATTTGCAGTGCCCTCAAGAGAGAGCGGTCATCATCAATCAGTAGGATTGTCGTCATCCAGATAGCCTCCTTCGTCCAGGTAGACCAAGGGAAGTGTGAAGCGAAAGCCAGCCCCTCCCGACGGCGAATTTGCGACGGTTATGTTGCCGCCGTGGGCCTCGATAAATGATTTGGCGATTGCCAGCCCTATACCCGTGTGGCTGTCGTCAGAGTCCTTCCTGAACATTTCAAATATGCGATCCATCAGTTCGGGTGGGACGCCCGGGCCGTGGTCGGAGACAGTAATGGCAACCTCTGCTTCATTTCGCAAGATTTCGATGGTAACTGGTTTTCCGTCGGGTGAGTGCCGGAGAGCATTATCCAGAAGATTTGCGATAACCTGTGAAATTAGGACGTGATCGGCGGCAACGAAAAGCTCGTGTGAGTCGTTTTTAACCACTATTTGCGTCTTTGCTTTTTCACCGCCGATGGCATTGATACCTTCGTCCACCAGTTCTGCGATTTCTATGACTGTGCTGTGCGGGGTCAAAACGCCGGCTTCGATGCGGGTCATGTCTAGTAGGTTCACCACGAGTCGCGAAAGGCGGTCCGTTTCAGCCGAAATGGTTTCAAGGAGCTCTTCTTTTTGGATCGGGTCCAAATAGAGTGAGGAGTCGCTCAGGCCTGATGCGGCTGCTTTTATTGAGGCGAGGGGAGTTCGAAGATCATGCGAAACGCTGCTCAGTAGGGCTCTCCGCCACCGGTCGGTTTCTTCGAGTAGGTGCGTCTGAACAGCCTGCTGTCTTAGCTGGGCGTATTCGATCGCAAGGGCTGCGTGGTTTGCAAAGGTGGATAGCAATTGCGTGTCGGGCGTTTGGTTGCTCCCGCCTTTCATCACCAAGAGTCCTACCGGTTTTCCTGCTACCGTCAACGCGGTTGAAAAAAGACTTGGAGATCCATCACCTGCAGTTCCAAGGAGCCGTGCTGGCAAGCCAGCTTCCGGTATGAGTTGGCCGAG
>DAHVOF010000271.1 GCA_027318945.1 Actinomycetota bacterium
TTCCGCCCCTCGCTGGGGTAGAAGCAGTGGCCGGGACACCGGGCCTAGCCAATCCGAAAGGCTTCGTCCCCGTCGATCAGCACTATCGCCATGCAATGTTCGACGGCGTTTATGCCGTCGGAGTCGCAGTGGCGCTTCCTCCGGTTGAAAAAACTCCCGTTCCGGTGAACTTTCCCAAGACAGGGCATATGACCGAGCAGATGGCAAGAGTTGCGGCTTCTGACATAACAGCACGGATAAAAGGCATGGCTCCAGAGGAACCGAGAGATCTCTCCGCCCGATGCGTGCTGGATATGGGGGATCGAGGAGTTTATATGTCTGTCGATCCCGTGCGCCCGCCGCGCAATAAGATCCCCAAGATCTCTCCCGGAATGCAATGGTTGGTCACAAAGCGCCTCTTTGAGCGCTCGTATCTTTGGCGGGCTCGGCATGGACACACATTGCCAACTTCAATGGGGTGGTAGAGAACGGTCTTTTTCTCTGGGCCATGCGAGGACTGATTTCACCTGCAAAACCCGCCAACATGCATCTCCTCGGGATCGGAATCGAGAGCCATAAAGGTCTGTCGCAACAACCTACTTTGATTAGGGCGTCCCAAACAGGTCCAGGCCCGCGCCGCTGGCCCTGGGCAAGTGCGGGATCCAGGTCACCGCTCGGCATTTCAATATACTTATTTCCAAAGAGGTCCAACTATGAAAAAAGGTGTGGCATCAACAAGCGATATCTTCTCGCCCCCACCTCCCCAAATCCGTCTTGAGGGAGAGGAGCCTATGGGAAACGAGCTTTTCAATCTTTGGCGCTCTAGCGAGGCACGGCTGAAGCGCTATGTGGCGCAAAGCGTTCACGACAGATCGGCTATCGACGACATTCTTCAGGATGTATTCGTGAAGGCCCACGTGAGTTATTCTGACCTCAGATCACCTGAACTTGCAGATCGCTGGCTATTTCGAATTACGAGGAATACGGTCATTGACTACCACCGCCGACTCCGCCGCTCGGGCGCGCTACCTGCCAACCTCACCGAACATGAACCTGATTCCACAGTCTCGTCTGAACTCGCAAGCTGTGTAAGGCCGATGATCAGCGTGCTCCCCGAAAAGTACCGTGAAGCACTCATCATTTCCGAACTGGAAGGACTGGGGCAACGAAAGGTCGCAGAACACCTTGGGATCACTCTCTCCGGCGCGAAATCCAGAGTACAACGCGGGCGGCGGAAGCTCTTGTCGGCCATAACCGAGTGCTGTAAAGTCCAAACCGGCGCAAACGGCATTATTGGATTCGAGATGAATTCACCGGCAAGTTGTATGACATCACAGTGCAAATCCTGAAGACTTTGCGTCCTTTTGAGATCGGGTGCGTCTATCTATGCGTAGTAGGGTGGATGTGCAAGCCCTCGATGAAAGGGAGGACTCATGGATCAGGTCAAGAACGATCAGATTCGCAATGTCGTGCGAGACCGCTACGGCGAGATAGCGGTGAGTGAAGACTCATGCGGAACTGGCTCGAGCTGCTGCGGCTCGGGAACCGAGGCAAGCACGAGCTTGTCGAGCCAACTCGGCTATACGGAAGCAGATCTCGCCTCGCTCCCTCAGGGCGCCGACATGGGCCTTGGATGCGGGAATCCCCTTGCCCTAGCCTCCCTGCGCCCCGGCGAAGTGGTCCTCGATCTGGGGAGCGGTGGTGGTTTGGACTGCTTTTTGGCTGCCGAGCGCGTAGGTGATGAGGGACGTGCCATCGGAATCGACATGACGCCGGCGATGATCTCCAAGGCTCGCGCGAACGCCGAAGCCGGACATTACCGCAATGTGGAATTCCGTCTAGGCGAGATCGAGAATATTCCAGCTGCCGACAGTTCGATCGACGTGGTCATCTCCAACTGTGTCATCAATCTGTCGCCCGACAAGCCCCGAGTGTTTCGCGAGGCCTACCGAATTCTCCGGCCAGGCGGACGTGTCGCGATATCTGACGTGGTCGCCTTCGCCGAGATCCCGCAATCGGCTCTCGATGATGCTGATCTATACAGTGCGTGCGTAAGTGGAGCCTCCACGGCCGACCACGTGAGGGAGATGCTTTCTGATGCCGGATTCACCGATATTCGCATTGAACCCAAGTTTGAAAGCTCATCTTTCATGCAGGACTGGGCTCCTGGTACTGACATCACCAGTTACGTGGTATCAGCGATGATCGAGGCGAGAAAGCCTCTCGCAAAGTAAATTACCCGTCATAGAACCTTTTTGGCTGGACGCTTGGCCGTAACGGTTCCATATGCTCCTATACCCGCCATCTTCGTTCTAGTGATCGCATGTCCCTGTGCGCTAGGTCTCGCGACACCCATTGCGACACTGGCTGGAACCTCCAAAGGAGCCAAGAGCGGGATCCTGCCCTCCGGTGGCAGCCTATTGCTGCGTGATGCACAATGTCACCCAGAGTAAAGCTGGCAGTAGTGTTGGTGAAGATACTTCTTTCTTATTAAAAGAAATGAGATCGATCATTCCTCCGTCAGCGAAGCCATGTCATCATAGGGAAAAGGCGGGAAGCAACGTCAATTCGCTCGTGCAGCACTGCTAATTTCGGCTCCAAGGTGCACGGGCCTTGGATGTTGCTGTACAAGGAAGGTAAATCATCTACATGAATGGTTCTTTGCTATTGGGTCGTGCGTTCGCGGCGGGGCTGACCATGGCTCTAGCTTTAAGTGTTTTATGGACTGTACCAGCTTATGCCGGTAGTCCTAGCTTGCACGACATCGTCATCGACAACTTCACTTCTGGAAGTGGAACATGGTCGGCCTGCGGTAATTCGACGTTCGACTACTATCAGAGCCCATCGATAATCGGGGGTGCGCGTGAGTTGGAGATGCGCGATGCCGGCAGTTGTTATTTTGGGCCTTTCCCTGCACAGATGTCAATCAACGCTGCACAGGGAACGGCGTCGTGGTTCGGGAATAACACCTATGCTCCAGAGCAGGTCTTCGCTTATGGGACAGAGATAGGGACATACGGCCCTTCATGGAGTCCGAGTCCGAATCAAGGGAAAGGTGTTCCACTCAATCTCTCTCTAAACTTGAGCGATGACATTGTTGTAAACATGGTTGGGGTGAATAATCCCTATCTTGCGATTCGGCTCCGTGACGGAAACGGGAGCACCTTTTCAGTTGGCACAGCGCACCTGGCGGTCGGCACAAACCTCTTTCCACTGTCCAGCTTCCAAGGCCTCACAGCAGCAGATGCAGGCAATATCGATGGCATAAGCTTTGAGGGGAGTGCCAACACTGCATCAGGTGATGTCGCGTCGCTCTTTGCGATCAGACCCGGGGACACCACTCCTCCCGTGGCTGTTCCTTCTCAGACACCTGCTGCCAATGAATACGGATGGAACAACACTAATGTCACCGTCAATTGGAACTGGTCCGATAGTGGCTCGGGAGTCGACCTGAATGATTGCACTCAGACGAGCACTTCATCAGGTCAGGGAGTTGGGATTACCCTGACAGCAAGCTGTAGCGACAACGCGGGAAACGTGGGCACGGCGAGCTACAAGGTGAATGTCGACGAGACTCCACCAGTTGTCGGCTACACCGGAAACGCAGGATCTTATTCGGTGGCGCAATCTGTAGCAATTTCATGTTCGGCAACCGATGCCCTTTCTGGAGTTGCGTCGGACACCTGTGCGAACATAGCAGGTCCCGCATGGTCATTCGGTCTGGGCAACCATATATTCTCAGCTACTGCCATTGACAAGGCCGGAAATGTCGGCTCAGGTTCGACATCATTCACCGTGACCGTCGATTACGCGAGCCTTTGCGCACTAACGGAAGAGTTCACGTCCAACAATGGCGTTGCCAACAGCCTCTGCGTTAAGCTCGATGCTGCTTCATCGGCTGTTTCTCGAGGAAAGTCGAAAGTAGCAGCCAACGACTTGAAGGCGTTCGACAACGAGGTTGCTGCACAAGCAGGTAAAGCCTTGACTTTTGACCAGTCGAAGCTTCTGACCACGTTTGCTGCTGCGCTTTAGCCTGGAGCCACCGAAAATAACGCGTAAACAAGCTGACTAACGAAGAAATAGTGCCCTCTGAGCTGGTAGAACGTATGTGAGTAAGACACTCCACACCCACCAGCAAAGGGGCACTAATTGTGAGTGTCTTATCTCCTGGTCTCAAAAACATCAATGTAAGCTTCGATGATTCCAATCTTGTTACAAATGTCGGGCTTGGTTCATCTCTGTTACAGCACGTCTTGTAAACGCCTCAGGAGGGCTGGTACTCAGAGGACCCGTGATCTGGCCCTGGACGCCGCAATTCCTATGCGCACTTTCCAACCTACGTATAATTCAACCCGCAACCGGGCAATACAATCCGAGGCTCCGGCACCGCTCCAATAAAGCGTTTATTTGATCATTGTACCTACAACACAAGTGAAACAAAGAGCATCGATACTTCATGCCCTTGTTTGGGTGAGAGATGGCACTGTTGGCCATTTCTCCCATTCAACCGATGGAATGTCACGGACATTCACCTGGAGCTGGTCAAGATAAGGTCGTCCTGTGTATTCAGGTTTAGATTTACTCAAGCGTCGGTGTGAATCTCCATCGGGCTCCAATTTGGTATTTGAGTAACGTTCAGTTCCCACCGCCGCCAGGCAAAGATTCGGAGTCGCCGCCTGTTGGCTTGTTTGGAGATTTCGTCGGCGATGATGATCCTTTCGAAGAACTCCCCAGAACGTAACCAAAAAGGCTGCCCAGAAGTGCAGCTACCGTCGTCTTGTCGATGACGTTGTCCAGAGCGAGGATCAGAATTGCGATGACCGCTAGCGCAGCAATCCCATAATGCACCAAGTACCAAGTGATGTACGGGATCTCAAAGAAACTTGAGGCTGAATCTGCAGTTGGCTTTTCAGCTGGGTCCCTTCGTCTGCGAAACGTCAGCGACAAAATAAGTGGCTGCAGTACAACTACCAGCGCCAGAAACACTAAGAAGATAATTATCATATTCACGTCGTGCTGGGAGAGAACAAGCACGGGAGAAGATGCGGATGAAACAGCTGAAGGCTTCATGAGAATATTATCTACCAGTTTTTTAGGCGAGAGTGCCT
>DAHVOF010000273.1 GCA_027318945.1 Actinomycetota bacterium
ACTTCCTCGCTCCGGATCTCGTCGATGGCCTTTCCCAGATGGGCCATGATATGGAAGCGATCCAGGATGTGCAGGGCATGCGGAGCCCGTTGAGCAATGACTTTCACATACGCGGCCCACATGTCGGAAGCCACAAAGCGAAGGCGGGCACTTTTCTCAGGACCGAACCAATCGAAGAACCCCTGAAGGGTCCCGATGGTCCGCTCCTTGCCAATCCACAGAAGGCGTTTGCAGTGCTGATCGATCTGGTAGACGAGCGTCATATAGGAGTGCCCCTTCCGAAGAGCGATCTCATCGGTCCCGATGGGCCAGCCCCCATCGGACGGCCATGGACACGGCCTGGCGGACCGTATCCCAGGTTGTCCGGAACGTCTGGGCCGTCTCCAACCACGAGAGTCGTTGGGCCCAGCGGGCCAGGTACCAGGCGTAGGTCTCCGTCAACGGACTCTTGGGGTTCTCCGGAAGTGTCCAGGGAAGGCTTTCCACCCGGATCCCGCACCAGGAGCAGTTGACACGACGCGGGGCATACACCAGCGTCACAGGAATCCCCCAAACCGGAAGATAGGAAAAACGCCGGACAGTCTGTCGACCGTGGCGTGGACCGACCCGTCCGCACTGGCTGCATATCGGTCGACTGTTGGCCCGGGCCTCCACAAGAACGTCGATCTCGCTCTTTTCGGCATTGGCCCACTGGGCCTTTTTGAACACAAAAGACTTGAACTTTTGCACATGATTGAGGATAGTAGTGAGTAGCATCCCGGCTCCTTTCCCTTTGAGAATGAGATCTTGGTCAATCCCATTATCTCAAAAAAGGACCGGGATGCACTTTCTTCAAATCTCCAATCTATAGATCTATCCTTATTCTTTATCTTCGACCAACAAATTCTTCGGAAGAGCCCAAAATTTCAGAAGTCGACGAATGGGTCCGCGCTGGTGGAGCAAGTGAGATGGGCGATCCATCTGCTACGGAAAAGAAAACCGATGACTAGGCCGGTTTACAGGGAAAAACCTTCTGAGAGACCTGTAGTCAAGGTTCAGGGTAAGCTTCGAAAAAATAGCGCGATAACTTCGCCGTCATATAGCACCAAAATTATCAAGGCGGGAGCCCTTATTCCTGATACGAAAGCGCTTTTGTCGGTGTGGGATCCAAGGCTGTCCGTCAGCGAAAATCTTCGGCTCATGCGCCATCATAATCTTTTGGGTAAGACAACACGGTCCCGAGCGAAGGATATCCTTGCGATTTTTCGGCAACGCTATCTGTCTGATGAGAACAATGCTCGGGCTTTGGCAACTATAGTGAGGCGTCAGTTTGATGGCAACACTCTTGATCGGATTCTTTATTTCCATGCAGCACGAGCTGACTCCCTCTTGCATGATGTGGTAGTTGATCTCTTGGTGCCACATTGGTCAAGGGGAACCATGGAGATAGATGTTCGGGAGATTGAACTCACTTTAAGAAAATGGGTTGAGGAGGGGAAAACATCAGGTTCCTGGTGTGATAACACCATACGACGGGTTTCTCAAGGTGTACTCTCAACACTCCGCGATTTTGGTGTCCTCCAAGGATCGCTCATCAAACGCATTGCTCCAGCCTACTTGTCAGTGCAAGCTTTTGCATACATAGCGTTTTACTTGAAGCAACACCAACCATCCGGAATTAAGCTGCTAGATCTAGTCGACTGGAAGCTGTTCTTTCTGCCCCGCGAAGGAGTGGAGCGATTTCTTCTGGAGGCGCATCAGCACGGACTGCTTGAGTACCACGTTGCAGGTAGCGTCACTCGCTTGTCATTTCCAGCAACAACTATTGAGGAGTACGCGAATGTCCTTACTCAATAATCGAATTGAACTCCTTGAGAATGATCTGAATGCGAATCCGCCTCGGATCAGTGTATACCACGATCTCCCCTTTGCCATTTTTCGGTACGATCCATATGAGGAGTGGGCGCTTCGGCGGGAAGCTCACTTGTTGACAACGCGTCTGGAAGAATCGGGAAGAAAAACATGTATCGTCCACATGTCGGACCTTCTGTGGAAGGCGATTCAGGACAGTGAAGGAATCGATGCAGTTATTGAACTCGAGGGTGACAGAGGATTCCTTGCAGCCCAAGAACAAGTGACCATGTACTTGTCTGACCGAGATTGGCGTCCTCTTGCTGGTCTTCTGATGGAACGTTTTCAATCTCTTGATAGCTCTACCAAGATTGTCTTTTTAATGAGGGCGGCAGCTATGGCTCCTGGCATCTATCACATGTCCAAGTTGCTTGATCAGATGCAGGGGAAAACATCCTTTGCGACAATTCTCTTTTATCCCGGCTCTATTGAAGGGACAACCGGGTTGAGGTTCATGGCACTTAAGGATCGTGACGCCTTGGGAAATTACCGGGTCAAGATATATGGATAGGCCTCAAGGAGAGCACATGAAAACGATTAGTAATCTTCTTTCACGAGACCTGAGCCGGAAGATCGAGGAGATCATCCAGGTCGATCAAAACGATGAGCAGTCCGTATATTCAGAAATTACTGAATACATTGCTACGGACAGCATCCGCGATCAGTATGTAACTCTCCTGAAAGCCATTGCCGAGGCCCCGTCTGATCCCCACGAGGGCGTCGGTGTTTGGATCTCGGGCTTCTTTGGGTCGGGCAAGAGCTCATTCGCCAAGAATCTTGGGTATGCATTGGAAAACAGAAGGGTTCTGGGACAAAGCTTTGCATCTTTGTTCAAGCAACAGATCTGTGATGACCAAGTTGGAAGTCTTATCGACCTTATCAATACCAGTTTTCCTATTGAGGTCATCCTCTTCGACATCGCCAAGGAACAGGACACTCGCCGTGTCACACAGCGCATCGCTGAGTTTATATATACCGCACTGCTCAGAGAACTGGACTACTCTGAAGATTACGATATCGCTGAACTCGAGATTGAAATCGAAGCGGAAGGTAAATTGGAGCAGTTTATCGCCAAATGCGAACAAATCCACGGGCAGGAGTGGCGAAAAATTCGGAAAGGAGCACAACGGCTATCACGGGCAAGCGCGGTTCTTCATGCCATGGACCCTGTGACATATCCAGCCGCTGATTCGTGGGCACATACTCAACGTAGTCGCGATGCGGCTATTAGCGTGAGCAAGGTCGTAAGCCGCACATTTGAACTCTTTGGCCGCCGACGCCCTGGAAAAGCTCTTGTTCTCGTTATCGATGAGGTTGGCCAGCATATTGCTCGTAGCGGAGATAAAATCGAAGATCTGCGGGCCACAATCGAGGAGTTTGGGAAAGTTGGCAGGAATCTGCTAAAGGCAAGGAAAATACCCGCTCCCTGCTGGATTGTCGTGACCTCGCAGGAGAAACTCGATGAGGTGGTGGCTGCCATCGACTCGAAACGGGTCGAATTGGCAAAACTTCAAGACCGGTTCCGCCATCGAGTCGATCTCGCCCCGTCGGACATTCGTGAGGTGGCTACACGGCGGGTTCTGGCAAAGACCGATGAAGCATTACCTATTCTCCGTAAGCTTTACAGTGCGAATCAAGGGGCGCTGAATGACGCGCTACAGCTTGAGCGTACTTCACGTCGAACGGCAGTTAGTGAAGATGATTTCATCCAGTTTTATCCATATCCCCCACATTATATCGATATCAGTGTCAGCATCATGTCGGGAATTCGACTGCAGCCAGGAGCACCCAGACATTTTGGAGGAAGCAACCGGACGATCATTAAGCAGTCCTACGAAATGCTTGTGTCCAATCGAACGAAACTCGCTGACTGTCCGGTTGGGACTCTAGTGACGTTGGATCGTGTGTACGAACTCGTTGATGGCAACCTTTCTAACGAGCGCCGCACCGATATTCACGAAATCAGCGAGCGATTCAAGAGTGATCCTGATGAATATTGGACGATTCGGGTTGCCAAGGTGATTTGTCTTCTGGAATTCGTCCGTGATCTGCCTAGAACAGAGGCGAATATTGCCGCCTTCCTAATCGACAAAGTTGGGGACCCGGCACCGGTTGCTCAAGTTGAGGTAGCCACTAAGAAACTTTGTGATGCGCAATTTATCCGTAACACAGGGGATGGTAGA
>DAHVOF010000274.1 GCA_027318945.1 Actinomycetota bacterium
CGGCACTCGCTGCAGGTAATGCAGTCGTTCTCAAGCCTGATCCACGAAGTCCGGTATGTGGTGGAGTTATTCTGGCAAAGGTGTTTCAAGAAGCGGGACTACCATCGAGTGTACTCCAAGTCATACCAGGAGGAGCCGATGTCGGTGAAGCTCTAGTCTCAGATCCAAACATAGCTAAAGTGAGCTTTACTGGGTCGACTGCCGTTGGGCGCAGAGTTGGCATGTTGGCAGGCGAGTCACTCAAGAGCGTTTCCCTAGAGCTTGGGGGAAATAACGCTCTGATTGTTTTAGACGATGCTGATGTGGATCTGGCGGCGGAGGCAGGTGCAAGGGGATCGTTCGGGCACCAAGGTCAGATATGCATGGCTACCGGACGGCATATAGTGCATGTTGATGTCGCAGAAAGATACGTCACGACGCTGGTTGAGCTTGCTGAAAAACTGAGGGTTGGCGATCCGGCCACTGACAAGGTTGAAATTGGACCGCTTATCAGCGAATCGCAGGCAGATCGGGTCGAAAGTCTAGTTAGTTCGAGTGTCATTGCTGGTGCGGTGATACTGACAGGTGCTAGACGCGAAGGCCGGTTTTATTGGCCTACTGTTCTCGGGAACGTCGATCCATCCATGCCTGTATTTAAAGAGGAGGTTTTCGGACCTGTAGCACCGGTAACCGTAGTACAAGACGAAGATGAGGCGATAGCTTTGGCCAACACAACTTCGTATGGTTTGGTTGCTTCAGTATTCACATCCGATTTGGCACGAGGAGTTACCTTGCTGGATCAGCTGAGAACAGGCGTAGGGCATGTCAACGATCGGACGGTGAAATCAGATGTTAAGGCTCCATTCGGAGGATTGGGCTGCTCTGGCAATGGCGCACGCTATGGCGAAGTTGCCGATCTTGACGAATTTTCCACATGGCGCTGGCGGACGGTCTGTGAGACCAGTGCTGAGAAAGGGGACTCAGCGGATGTCGCTCCGCGTTTTGAATCCGAAAGGGGCGGCAAGGGATGACACTTGAGTTACGAGTGGCCGCTCTGATAAAGCAAATTCCCAGGTTTGAAGAGATGCGCCTAGGTGATGATGGACGGATTATTCGAGGCAACTCTTCTTTAGAAATAAACCCTTACTGCCGACGGGCTGCGTCGATGGCCATTAATCTGGCGAGGGAAACTGGAGGAAGGAGCACGGTCGTTACTCTTGGTCCTCCACAAGCGGCAGAAGCACTCAAGGAGATGCTGGCGGCTGGAGCTGATGAGGCTGTGTTGATAACAGATCCTAAGTTCACTGGTTCTGATACGTTAGCTACGGCGCGTGCGCTTTCAGCTGCTCTACGCTTGATCGGGCCTTTTGACATAATACTGTGTGGTCTCAATTCCGTGGACGCCGATACGGGTCAGGTTGGCCCAGAGGTTGCAGAATTAATCGGCCTACCGTTCGTTGCTGGAGTACGCACTCTGGATCTCAGGGAACAGGAACTGCACTTGGGATGCGAGCGGGACGATGGTTGGCGAGAAGTGGTAGTTGAATTGCCAGTAGTCATTTCTGCGTCTGAGCGGCTCTGTTCACCTGCTAAGGCAAAACCGGAGATATTCCAAACGATTTCGAATGATCAAATTCGACACCTTGACGCTGCCTCGTTGGGGTGTGGACCATGGGGAAGTGAAGGCAGCCCGACCAGCGTAGGAAAGACTCGCACACTCACCAGTAACCGAAGGAAGATCCGTCTGTCCGGCCCCGCCGAAAAGGTATCGGAACAGCTCATGCAGCTATTGATCGAGAAGGGGCTTTTTGAAGCGGATCAACACCAAAGTGTTGGCCGAGTGCAGAATTCAACTAATGTGTTTGATCGACATCCGGTCACCGTAGTGATTGAGCCAGGCAAAAAACAACTGGCTCGAGAGCTCCTTGGTAAGGCAGCAGAAATTGGTGAACGGCGGAATGCGAATGTGGTAGCTCTCGTCTTTGATGACTCCAATTCGATGGATTTTGCTAGTTGGGGCGCAGATGAAGTTGTACGGTCTATGTCGAATGGACTCGAAGAATTAGCGGGCCGACTAGTTGCTGATTGGGCAGTCGGGACCCAGCCATTTTGCATTATTGGACCAAGCACCACTTGGGGACGCGAGGTAATGGGGCGGGCTGCCGCGCGCTTGGGTGTTGGACTAACTGGTGACGCTGTCGAATTAGAATTGACATCTGAAACTCTAACATGTTGGAAGCCTGCCTTTGGCGGTCAACTTCTGGCGGCTGTCACCTCTGCGTCACCAATACAGATGGTAACTGTCAGACCCGGAATGCTACACGTTCTTGAACCTCGAATTGCCACGGCAGAAATTGTGGACCTCCCCATTTTGAATACGGGTCGCGTAAAGATCGTAAAGCATGAGGTAAATGAGGAAGTAAGTTCCTTGGCACGTGCGCGTAGGGTAGTGGGTCTGGGCCTCGGAGTCCATCCTGAAGAGTATCCTCAGGTTCGTACTTTTTGTGGATATCTGGGCGCGGAATTAGCAGCGACTCGCAAAGTTACCGACCGTAGTTGGATGGCTCGTGGTACTCAAATCGGGATTACAGGTCTGAGCATTGCCCCGGAACTTTATATAGCGGTTGGCGTGAGTGGAAGCTTTAACCATATGGTTGGGATTCGACGTGCAGGCACAGTTGTAGCCATTAATCCGGACGAAACCGCTCCCGTATTCGATCAGTCAGATATTGGCATCGTCCACGAATGGGGAGCGATAGCACCTTATCTTATTCAGTCGCTTGTCGAGTTAGAATGTCAACGAGAGAATGGTGCTTTATCAGGATGATATGGATCGACGGGAGGCTATCGAGAGGAATGGGTGATGTCAAAAAAGTCTAAAACGTCGAGCGCCGAATCCGTCGTCACAAGACGGTTGCCTTTATCGGACCCTTTTGAAGTTCCATCAATACAGGGCGCTCAGGTTTCTAAACGTGCTACACAGGTTCCTCGACCGGTCAGAGGAAACGGTGGACAGCACGGATATCTGCTGCTAAGAGAGACGATCATTAGTGGCAAGCATCATCCGAATGAGCGTCTTGTCGAGTCGGAATTAGCGGAAAAGCTTGGCGTTGGCCGCTCGGTCGTTAGAACTGCACTCGCCAGGCTTGAGCAAGAGGGGCTCGTTATTCGCGAGACAAACCGGGGAGCACGCGTCCGTTTAATTAGCGAGGAAGAGGCCTATGAAATTATCGAGGTTCGCGTGGTACTGGAGGGGCTTGCAGCTCGTAAGGCAGCGGAAAAAATTACTGTTCAGCAGGGAGACTCCTTAAGAGCGATACTCGAAGAGATGCGGGTCCGCCACAGGGAGGGGGATTTGCTTGGCTACTCTGACGGCAACGCCAGGTTACACCGTTTCATAATTGAATGTTCAGGGCATGAAACTGTTCGAAAATTGGTAGAAATGTTAAAGGCACAAAGCGTGAGATTCCAGTACAGAACAATTCTTATCCCGGGACGACCTGATCAGTCATTGTCTGAGCACGAGGCGATGGTGGAAGCAATCTGTAGCAGTAACCCAGATGCAGCAGAAGAAGCTGTTCAATTCCATCTAAGGAACGTGGCGAAGTCCCTAAAGATTGGTCACGATAACCTTCAGCTAGCTAATTTCGTACTGTAATTTCGCCGCCTCATTCAAGACTAGATAGGAATTCCAAAAAAGCTTCCGCCGCAAGACGGGTGTCTTCATTTGAAATGTCTAGGTGGGTGACAACCCTTATTTTTCGAGGACCTAAGGTTCCAATTCTGATTCCATACTTGGCCATTAAGTACTGCGCACAGAGTCGCGCGTCAAAGCCAGTATGGGTAATCTCAAGAATGACGATATTTGTGTCTACTGAATCTTCACTCAACTCCACGTATGGGTGAGATGCAACAATGTGCGCGAACAAAGCAGCGTTCTCGTGGTCTTGCTGAAGTTGCTGAATATTGTGCTCCAGTGCGTAAAGACCTGCTGCAGCAATGATTCCCGCTTGTCGCATCGCGCCTCCCCACCGTTGCTTTAGTCGCCAGGCATCATTTATGAATGAGATGCCGCCAGCGAGTACGGCTCCAACGGGAGCACCGAGCCCCTTTGTTAGGTCTATGCAAACCGAATCAAAGTCTTTAGAGAATTCAGATGCTGAGGTATTTGTGGCAACCACCGCATTGAATAGGCGAGCTCCATCCAGGTGTGTGGCGAGGTTGGAGCGTCGAGCAGCCTCAAGGACTTCGCGTATTTCATTGAGTTGCCAACAGTGGCCGCCTGTGAGGTTTACCGTTTGTTCGATCCATACCAAAGCGCTGCGCGGTGCATGCCTATCTTGCGTTCTGATGGAGGCTTGGACCTGGTCTGCGGAAAATATGCCACGTAATCCTTCAACGCACCGGATCATTACGCCTCCCAGCGCCGATGGTCCTCCCGCTTCGAAGTGAATTGGGTGGGCTAGTGCATCCATGATTACTTCGTCACCTGGATGACAGTGGACAGCAATTGAAATTTGATTGCACATGGTGCAAGAAGGCAAAAATACTGCTGCCTCTTTACCAAGCAATTCGGCCACTCGGTCGCACAAGGCGTTTACAGTGGGGTCCTCACCTCGCTGTTCGTCTCCCACCTCGGCACTCGCCATAGCCATTCTCATGCCCGGGCTTGGTCTGGTCGCAGTGTCACTTAAAAGGTCTATTTGGACTCGAGATGTGGTTCCTTTGTTCATTATTGCGGTCGATGGACTAGTAGGTTATCGTCGAACACCTGTTTTCCTCGGACCATAACCCAGACGGGTTTACTGAGAACCTCTAGCTCTTTACGTGGATCCCCTGTCACTGCGACCATATCTGCGACCTTGCCCGTAGTAAGAGTGCCAGTGATATCGGCAATGCCACATGATTCGGCAGCGTCAGAGGTGGCTGCGGTC
>DAHVOF010000011.1 GCA_027318945.1 Actinomycetota bacterium
AATTTGTCGGCTCTGCCTACGGGGGTTCGAATCCCTCCCGGCGCACGCTATGGTTCGCTTTTCGCGGACCTCCCAGGCAGTTCTCAGGAGATATTAAGCGAATTTCACTGGTTTTTCTTATCCAGCGTCTGTAGCGTGGTATTTCGAGATCCAGTGTTTTATGAGCCTGGCGTTGTTGTGCAGTTCTTTCACGTCTATTGTCGCGAGGACCAGGACGATTGTTTTCACAAACAGCTTTTAGCAGCAAAACCACAAGTGCGGAGCGCTTCTCCGCATTGATGTCAAAGCGATCGTTCATGAATACGTTTCGCGTATTCGGATTTCACATGGTGCTGGGATTCATCTCGTCATTGATGGTGGCACTTGGAAGTCTCCAGCAGCTTTCTCCATTTACTTCGAAGGTGATAGGGTCGTGGTGGCTGGGCATTGCCTCTTCCGGCAACGTGCCGTCGTCAAGATTTGAGTTGCCAGCCGAAATAATCGTGATCGTCGGGCTTGGGCTTGGGATTGTCGTGTGGCTCGATTTGCTTTGGAAGGTGAGATCGCGCCGGGGTGTTCCTGTGGCGGCTCTGTGGTATTTGGGCGCTGCATGGGTTTTGCCGTTGGCGATCGCGGGGCCCCTTTTCTCGCGCGACATTTATAGCTATGCCGCTTTAGGGGAGATGGTGACTCACCACATTTCTCCCTATAGATATGGACCCAATGTTCTCGGAGGGACTTCGTACCTTAACACCGTCGATCCATTCTGGGGGAATGCGAAGTCGCCTTATGGCCCTGCATTTCTAGGGCTCGCGGCTCTGATCACAACGATAACGATTCACCATGCCTTTGCTACCATGGTCGGGCTTAGGCTCCTGGCGCTTGCGAGCGCAGTCGGCATCGGCGTGTACATCCCACGACTTGCCCGGGAGTACGGTTTCGATGGCGGGCTAGTCTTTACGCTCGCCGTTCTAAACCCTGTGACGATTTATCACCTCATTTCCGCCGGTCATAACGACGTGCTCATGCTGGCTTTTCTTGTGGCTGGGCTTTATTATGCCAAGATTTCTCGACCGGTTCTCGGCGTAGTGCTAGTAACTCTCGCGGCTTTGGTGAAGGTGCCGGCCGAGATCGGAGTCCTCTATATAGGTTGGCACTGGTTGGGAGAGGGCAAGCCTTTGAAGGAGCGCGCTCGTCCCGTAGTTACAGCTTTTCTTGTGTCGGGCATTGTAATGGAGCTGGCTGCGAAAGTAACGGGGCTTGGCTGGGGATGGGTGCTGGCTCTGTCTACCCCGGGGCAAGTGCGATCCCCCGCCGTTCCCACGACTGCAATGGCGTATTGGCTGCACGACGTGTCCCATCTGATTGGCCTTTCCGTAGGGTTGGGGGCATACCTAACTCTGACCAGACTTTTGGGCTTTGCTATTTCAGGTCTTGGCGCGCTTTACTTTCTCTTTCACTCTAGCTACTACGGCTCGCTCAAGGCTATCGGTTACACCTTTCTCGTGGTGACCTTATTTGCTCCTGTTATCCAGCCTTGGTACATCGCTTGGGGGTTGATTTTGCTAGCCGTGAATCCGAGCCCCAGAGTGACATGGGGCATCGTGATTGTATCGATTTCGGCAATGGTGCTCGGTCTGCCGGGTGGTCCGCCAATCATTGCGACTGCATTCTATGTTGTGGTAACAGTAGCGGCCCTCATAGTAGTATGCCTGCGCTTCAGACTGATTCCAAGGGAAAAGATTGAGCCCTGGATCCACAAGGTATTCGGCCAAGTTCAGCCGGTCTAGGTATTTGGTTACTCGTGTCGAATACCGTTTATTTCGAGGATCATGCTGCTCTCGAAGGCGCGATTGACGAGCTTTCTGCCAAGGACCCCGTGATTGCACGTCTGGCAGAACGTCACGGACTGCCAGTCTTCGAAATGAGGTCGATCACCGGATTGCGTCAGAAGGCGCCCGAGCTTGCCGGAAGGTCTGTCGGAGTCGTCCTATTTTCCGAGCTCGTAGAAGTGGTGATCCGTCAGCAGCTTGCGAGCAGGGCTGCAGTGGCGATTGCTGTGAGAGTTGCCGACGCCATCGGTGGTTTTATGACACCTCAGGCTATTCTCGAATGCCCTCCGGTCGTTCTTCGGGCAACGGGCCTTTCCGGTGCCAAACTCGCGGCTATCACTGGTCTTGCGACGGAGGTGGCGGGAGGCAGACTACTTTTGGAAAAGTTTATTCATCAAAGTGACGAGGAAGTGACAGCGGAGATTTCCAAGCTCAGAGGATTTGGGCCGTGGTCGGCGCAGATGTTTCTCATGTTCTCCCTCGGACGTCTTGATATTTGGCCTTCTGGAGACCTAGGGGTTCGAAAAGGCTACCAAGCGAGCTACGGTCTTGATCATCTGCCGGAGCCCAGGGAGCTCCTTGATTTAGGTGAGAGATTCAGGCCGTATCGTTCGCTTGCTGCATGGTATATGTGGCGGTCGCTCTCCGGCTGATTAGTTTCGGATGCGGCAACCAGAGCTATAAAAGCTTTTGAAGCAGAGCGACGTCAAGCCATTTGCCAAACTTTCGTCCAACCTCGCGCTCAATGCCCACGAGAACGAACCCGCATGACTCATGCAGCGTAAGTGATGCCTGGTGATCGGCCATGACCCGAGCCATGCACGCATGGAATCCATGTTGGTTGGCAAGGTCGAGAATGCCGTTAAGCAGCGTGGTTCCCACACCCATCTTGCGGTAAGCGGAGTCTACATATATCGAGTCCTCGACCGTAGTCGAATATCCTGGGCGTGCACGGTACGGAGAAAGGCTGGCGAAGCCGCAGACATTGTCATTGATGACCGCAACAATCGCCGGGTATACGCCTGAATGCTCGGCTATCCAGTGGCGCTGCTCTGCTTGAGAGCGAGGAATTAGATCGAGGGTGACCAGGGAGTTTGTCACCTCGTTGTTATATATCGCCCGGATCGCTTCTGCATCTTCGGGAACAGCCCTTCTAATCTCCACGTTCTCAAGCTTACGCCTCTCGGGTATTTTCTCGTGACTTGACCTGAGGTCAGGGTCAAATATTGTCGAAATGGGGTTTCTGACGCTGTCGCGCGGCCAACTGGCTTCTATAATCGCTACGCTAGAAGTGTTGCCCCCTTAGCTCAGACGGCAGAGCACAGCCATGGTAAGGCTGGGGTCGTCGGTTCGATTCCGACAGGGGGCTCGATGGCGGCGTAGCTCAGATGGTTAGAGCGCACGGCTCATAATCGTGAGGTCGTCGGTTCGATCCCGACCGCCGCTACCAGCAGGAGATCAATTTCGGGCTTCTGTGTAGGAATCAGGGAAGAGAGAAGGTAGGCTGTGGGCCTGTTTTCAAGCTAGGCTTGAGGCTCACCGCTCCGAAGGATCTTAATATGGCGAAGAATGAAAAGCGCATAAAAGTAACTCTTGCTTGCGAGCAGTGCAAGCGGAGGAACTATATAACCACCAAGAACCGTCAGAATGACCGTGAGAGAATTGAGATGCAGAAATACTGCAAATGGGATCGCTCTCACACCTTGCATAAGGAAACGCGGTAATTTA
This sequence comes from Actinomycetota bacterium, assembly GCA_027318945.1. GTDB lineage: Bacteria > Actinomycetota > Acidimicrobiia > Acidimicrobiales > Acidimicrobiaceae > SCQM01. Next base: position 3,540 of record DAHVOF010000011.1, read on the forward strand.
GCTTTCAACGGACATTCGAGGCGGTCTGCATCTGACCGTGAAAGGTACTGCGGACAGATATGGGTTGGGACATCTCAAAGCTTGTGGAGCGGGCTAAGGCAGGTGACGTCTCTGCATTTGATGAGCTTGTGCGGAGGACCTACAAGTCGACGTATCAGCTGGCACTTAAGTTGACAGGGAATGTCGACGACGCCTTCGATGTGCTTCAGGAGACCTACTTCCGAGCCTATGGCTCGTTGAGGAAGTTCAGAGCCGACTCCTCTTTTCCCACCTGGCTGTACAGGATAACGTCCAATTGCGCAAGCACGCTGTTGGCAACGGGCAAATCGAGGCGACATGAGGTTCTCGAAAAGGCATCTGACGTCGTGGATACATCGAGAGAAGCGAACATCGAGGAGATGGCGACCCAATCTTTTGATCGCGATCGCATCAAGGCGGCGCTCATGAGCCTGCCAAAGAGACTGCAGGCCGTGGTTCTTCTCAGGGATGTTTATGGGTTTGCCCACAAGGAGATTGCAGATAAATTGGGAATTTCTGAGGCAGCGGCAAAAGTGCGACTTCATCGCGGCAGGGTCAAGCTCAAAGAAGAACTGGGCAAGATCAGCACGGGACGCGTTCGCGATGTGGAATCAGAGGTGGAGCTTCCCAAGGCCGTTTAGAAATTGTAGTTCTTCACTTCGGGCCGTTAGTCTTGAGCCTAAGGAGGCCTTCCACCTGCTATGCTCGTAAGTCTCTTTAGGGTAGTAGCTCAATTGGTAGAGCACCGGTCTCCAAAACCGGGGGTTGGGGGTTCGAGTCCCTCCTGCCCTGCTCAGTTGTATATTTGCGAGGGAATTTCGTGAATCGTCAAACCAAGAGAATGATGGAGCGCCGTCAGGGCGCCGTTGAAACAGGATCGTCAGCTACTGCTGCACGTCACCAGGCCGCTGCCAGGAGCGCCGGCGTGGAGAAGAGGCCGACCATCAGGAGCTATTTCAGCGAGGTCAGGTCCGAGCTGCGCAAAGTTATCTGGCCCAAGCGGTCACAGGTTTTTAATTACTCGACTGTAGTTTTCGTTACCCTGGTACTCTTGGTAGTCGTTATTTTCGTGTTGAATTTCGCCTTTTCAAAGGCCGTACTGTTCCTTTACAAATAGATG
>DAHVOF010000024.1 GCA_027318945.1 Actinomycetota bacterium
TGACGTTACAAATCATGTCGGACAGAGTAGTTGAAATTTCAATGTTGTATCTTTGTAAGCAATGGGCTTTAATTGTGAGGGACTGTCGGGGAATGTATGTTCTGCCCCCTCTTGGTGGATACCGTTTATCCGGTGCAATGCGAGGAGAAATGGCATTTAGCCTCAACCGTTCTTGGTAACTTGGCGTAAAACACTATCGACTCCGCGAGGGGATTGCGGAGGCAGACGGGGAACTGAGCAAACTTATATGGCCACACTGGATCCGTTACAATTCAGACTTGAGGACCCGGGGCTTTTGCAGACTGCCCTTCAGGACTGCTCCGATGGAATCTTGGTTCTCGATAAAGATGCCTTCGTCGTCTGGATGAACAAAACTGCCGTGCGCATCCTTGGAGCGATAGAGGCTGAAGTGGTTGGCAGGAAGGTGGAAGACCTGTTCCCATCCTTCGGTGGAGCGGACTTTTCTGTGTCGCTCATAAAATCCTACGAGGAGCATGCAATCTACCGTAGTGAGCAGTATTACTCGATGCTCGATGCCGACATAGAGTTCATTGCATTCCCCGGCGCTGGACTGCGCATCTGCCTCTTTCGGGATGTCAGCCACAAGTATCGTGTCAGGGATGCCACCCCTGACGGGTGGCGAAACTCGTCGAAGAGCGAGGTCCAGGCAGATATGTACCGGGCAGTCGTTGACTCCATAGGTGACCCGGTTCTCATTGCGGAGCTCGATCCGATGGACAGGGCTCGACACAGAATCCTATATGTCAACAAGGCCTTTGAACGGCGCACTGGATATCCCCACGAAGAGGCAATAGACGCATCCCCGGAGATCGTTTTTGGCGAGCGGACGGACCTTCATGCCCTTGCCCGTATCGCCATTGCCGTATACGGTGGGCGAGTCGCCTCCGAGGAGATGGAGTTCTATCGCAAGGATCGAAGCTCGTACTGGGCGGCGATTTCCGTCGCAAAGGTGTTTGACCGCGAAGACGGCTCTTTTGTCTACGTGGCCATCCACCATGACCTTGATGAGCGCAAGGCCCAGGAGATTGCGGCAGCTCGACGGGAAGAGTTTGTCCGTTCTGTGATCGAGTCTCTTCCGGCTGAGGTCGTCATGATCGACTCCAAGTCGAACATCGTGGCCGTAAACCGATCTGCGAGCCGGTCCGGTTGGTATCTTGACGAGAACATTCCTCGATCGTACGCAGAGATTGCTACCCACATCCTTGGCGCAAAGGGTGCAGAGAGGATCGCCAGCGGCATCAGGGACGTTCTATTACGTAAAATCGATCGATTCAGCGTGGATGTCAACGCAGCAAAGGAAGACCGTGCCAGGTGGCTGCACGTGGACGTCGTATTGAATGTTCTAGCGAACGAGGAGACGGGTGTGGTCATCTCCCACACCGACGTCACTGAAAGGGTGCTTGGGGCTCAACGGCTGTCTTGGGTGGCCGATCACGATGCGCTGACCGGCCTGCCTAATCGGCACCTCCTTATCCGTGAACTTAGGGAAGCGATCTCCAATTGCGGTCCTGAAAGCCCTCTGGGGCTCATCTTCTTAGATCTCGACGGATTTAGACGAGTAAACGACACTCTTGGTCATGAGGCGGGGGATGAGCTGTTGACTGAGGTTGCCATGAGGCTTTCATTCTCCTCGCACCGCAATGAACTCATTGCCAGGCTCGGTGGAGATGAGTTCGTCATTTTGGTGCCTGATGCCTCCGTTAGCCTGATCAACGGGATTACGTCGAACATAATAGATGCCATCTCGGAGCCATACACCTCGATCTCGTCCCAGATCTCTCTCGCCATTGCCCAAGGCGTTGCCATTACCAGTGACAAGACGCTTGCGGCAGCCGATCTGTTGCGCCAGGCTGACACTGCGATGTATCGGGCCAAGGAACAGGGACGAAATAAGGTCGTTTTCTTTGACGAGGAGATGGCAACGCAGCTGGCCACGAGGCTCGAGTTGGAGAGCGCTTTGAAGGTGGCGATAACTTCGGACCAGTTGATACAGGTTTACCAGCCGATTGTCGAAATTGAGACCGGAATGGTAGTCGGGTTGGAGGCGCTGCTGCGCTGGAACCACATGACCCGGGGCCCGATACCTCCTGATGAGATCGTGCAGCTGGCGGAGGACGCCGGCATTATGCCTTCACTCGGCAAGTGGGTTCTTCGTAGGGCAGCAAGGCAGGTTCGCGAGTGGCTCAACCAGGGAATCAGAGTTCCCATAAGCGTCAACGTGTCCGTGAACCAGCTTGTGGGCAGTTTCTTGGATGAAGTTTCCAGCACCGTCGAGGAATTCGCCATCGAGCCGTCGCTTCTTCATTTCGAAGTCACGGAGTCTGCGGTCATGGCAGACCCCAAGCTGAGCATAGGCACGCTCCAGGAGCTCTCTGGTATGGGTTTCCCCATCATGATGGACGATTTCGGGACGGGGCAATCTACTCTGGCCGCGCTGAAGGGACTTCCTGTTGATGCCGTAAAACTCGATCAGTCGTTTGTTTCAGGACTAGATGCAGGGGAGGGACCCGACGCGCAAATTGTTGACGCAGTAGTCCGATTATCGACGGCGCTCGGGCTCAACGCGATTGCCGAGGGTGTTGAGACTGGTTTTCAGGCGAGCAGCCTGAGTGCGTCCGGCTGCCGCTATGCGCAAGGTTATCACTACCTGTATCCGAGTTCAGCTGAACAGGCGGTTACCTACATAAAGCAGAAGGGGGTAGCCCTCTGGAAGTCCTCCAAGGTCCAGGTGTGATCACGCCTTGCTTTGAGGTAGTCCAGATGAAGCTATGATCCACGGATCCAGTTAGCATTGCTGCTGTGAGTACTAACCATGGGATTGCGGCCGCAAATTATCTCGAAGGAAGCGGTCGGAAGGTTAGCCAGGCGTCTTTGGCGGGGAAATTTTCGAATTGGTTGAATGTGTCGATGGAGGGTGAAGGAGGATTTTCCTGCCTGAGCCTGCGTAAAAACCTGGTAGCTTTTGTGCACGATCGAAAGCGGGCTGGGCTCGTTGTTTCTGAATTAGACGACTCTCCTGGATCGGAATCAGTAACATTTGCCTCACAATTTGTGAAGTCAGCTGGAGTGGCTTGATGACGTCCATCCATATAGCGGCTTGTCAGATAAACCCTCTTGTGGGAGATGTTGAGGGAAACGTTGACAAAATGCTGCGCCTTGTCGATCGGGCGCGGCACGAAGGGGCGGCCTTGGTGGTCTTTCCGGAATTGGCTGTATCGGGATATCCTCCGGAAGATCTGCTTGCTAAGCCAGGTTATATCGGCAAGTGTGCCGAGGAACTCGAGCGTATGGCCGCAGGCATTCACGAGGTTACCGTGATCGTCGGGGTTCCGGAGGCTGACGGGGGATCGCTTTACAATTCCGCGGCGGTCCTAGATTCGGGCAGGATAGCCAAATTTGTGCGGAAGGAGCTGCTTCCAAACTATCTAGTGTTCGACGAGAAGAGATATTTCACCCCGGGAGGCGGGTCTTCGATCATTTTTGATAAAGGCGATGTGTGGTTCGGGGTCTCCATATGCGAGGATGCCTGGTTCGATGACGGTCCAGTCACAAAGCTGGCTGCAATTGGGGCTGAGCTGGTCGTCAATATAAATGCATCACCGTATTCGATCGGGAAGCGCCAGGACAGGGCCAAAATGCTTGCTGACCGCTCGCGCACGAATGGGATTTCCATCGTTTATGTCAATCAGGTCGGCGGCCAGGATGAGCTCGTATTCGATGGCGCCTCGATGGTCTACTCCGCAAAAGGGGAGCTCACCCATCTTGCAGAATCTTTTGTGGAGGAGATGCTTTTCGTGACCGTTGACGTTGCGGGCGTCAAGCCTTCCGTAGACAAAGTCGATAGTTCCGGCGTGAATGCCGGCATGGATGATTCTACGAGCCCAGCTAATTTCGAGTTCGTCAAGCTTAGCCACGGGGCGAAGACTTCTTTTCACGAGCGGTTGATCAGGATTGGCAGCTACGTTCCGGTTGGAGCGCCGGCCAAAGTGCCAGATCCCAAAGAATATGCACAGGATTTTTCGCCAAGAAGCTGGACAAAGGAGAAATTCGTCTCGTTGGCAGAATGCATACCCGATTCCATGGTTGCGGAAACTTATCAAGCGTTGGAACTTGGAACGAGGGATTATGTGGAAAAGAACGGCTTTTCAGCGGTTGCGCTAGGTCTTTCAGGCGGGATCGACTCGGCCCTTGTTGCCACCGTTGCCACTGACGCCATTGGTGGGGAGGCTGTTCATTGCTTAGGAATGCCATCGAAGTATTCCTCTGAGGGCTCGATTTCGGACGCAAAGCTCATTGCGTCGAACCTGGGAGCGGAATTTTTATTGGTCCCGATCGAGAAAGCTCACGAGGCCTTTTCTACCATGTCGGAGCTTTTCCTCGGGGGGCGATTCGAGGGGGTGACCGACGAAAATTTACAATCGAGACTCCGGGGGGTTGTTCTCATGGCGATTTCAAATCAGAAGAATTGGTTGGTGCTTACTACGGGCAACAAGTCGGAGACAGCCACCGGGTATTCAACGCTTTACGGAGACACTGCTGGCGGCTTCGGGGTTATAAAGGACCTTACCAAGACCATGGTGTATCGCTTGGCTCATTATCGAAACGAGTTGGCGGGGCGGGACCTAATTCCAGAGTCGATTCTCCTGAAGGAGCCTTCGGCGGAGCTTAGGCCAAACCAGCGCGATGTTGACAGTTTGCCAAGATACGAGTTGCTCGATCCAGTTTTGGAGGCGCTGGTCGAGTTGGATTACGACACGGCGGATCTGATCGATGCCGGATTTGATTCGGACATGGTGGTAAGGGTTGCTCGCCTGATTGACGTGAACGAGTACAAGAGAAGGCAGAATCCCCTTGGAGTCAGGATTACCCAGCGGGCATTTGGAAAGGACAGGCGGGTGCCGATTACGAATGGCTACAAGCCTTGGAGGACGCTGAGCTGATGGAACTTACCGCGGGACAGGTTGAGAAGGTTTTTGGAAGAGTGCCGATCCTAGAGTCAGGGCTGGGGATCTTGGAAACTGGCTCTATCGCCGGGGGACTTTCTTCATTGTTTTCGATTGGGTTTACGCTGCTCGGTTATGCGAGCTCTCAAATGCCGTCGGATGACATGGTAGTCAAGTGCTCTGGATTGTCTCGCGCATTCGGCGCTTGCGCACAGCGTCTTGGGGAGTTCATTCCCGCGATACCCGATGTGGACCGATCTGAAGTATTAGGTTTTGGCGGTCGGCTCAAGAAGTTTACCGTTGAGGGGCTCTATGGAGAGCTCGGCCCCACCGGGGCTGTGGCGTTTTCGGTAGGCTATCTTGGAAGCTTTCTCGAGAGGGCGATAGGACATTTTCTCGGCCGATGCAGTGACCTTTCAGACAAGTCTTTTTCACGAGCGTTGTATGCGGCTCAGTCGGTCATTGTCGAAGCGCGCACTACGATTGAACCCGATGGTATCAAGGGGGGGTTCACGCCTGGAGAACGGTTGATGAATGTACGGGTGATCGAAGAAATTCTTGATTTGCTGTGGTTGCAGTAGCCGGATTTTTCGGGAGACTTTATAGCTTAATTTAGTGAAGTGGAGTTGGATAATGCAGCTTTCGTTGCTCCAAAGTTTCGAGCCACACATGCATTGCGTTTGGCGATTTTTTTCAAGATCGCTGTGGTAGCACAAAGGGTGGGGGAGATGGCTGATCTCACCCGACGATGAGAGGCACAATATGGCCAAAGAACGCTTGGAACGGGATGAGGAAGATCTAGTTCGTCTCTATCTCACGGATATCGGTCAATATCCATTGCTCAACAAAGACGATGAGGTTCGTCTTGCTCAGGACATAGAACTCGGCTATAAGGCATTCAGGGAGTTGAATGCCAAGAACAAAGAAGTCGCGCCCACCCGAAGGCGGGAGCTCAAGCGAGCCGTCCGGGCCGGTGAGGCGGCGCAGATGACCTTTGTGCAGTCAAACCTTCGACTCGTTGTGTCCATTGCGAAGAAGTATCAAGCATCCGGCCTTCCGCTCCTTGACCTCATCCAGGAAGGGAACCTGGGGCTCATGCATGCGGTTGAAAAGTTTGATTGGCGCAAAGGCTTCAAGTTTTCGACCTATGCAACGTGGTGGATACGTCAGGCCATTACACGCGGCATCGCCAACACAGGGCGAACAATAAGACTTCCTGTTCATGCGGGGGATACGCTGGCTAGAGTTCAGAAGGCGCAGGCTCGCTTGGAGCTAAAGCTTGGACGCCCTGCCACGCTTGATGAGCTTGGCGATGAAGTCGAGATGCCAGAAGACAAGCTTATCGAAGCTTTGCGGTTCAGGTCGGAGCCGCTCTCGCTTTCAGAGCCTCTAAGAGAAGACGGGGATGCTGAGCTGGGCGACGTAGTAGAGGACCGGTCTGCGGAGTCTCCATTTGAGGTCGCGGCGACATCGCTGCTGCCCGTGGAGATCGCCAGGTTGCTTGCTCCGCTTGATGAGAGAGAGCGCGAGATCTTGAGGCTCAGGTTCGGTTTGGACAGGGGTGAACCGAGAACTCTGGAAGAGGTTGGTGAGCACTTCAACCTTACCCGTGAGAGAATTCGCCAGATTGAAGCCCGCGCAATGTCGAAGTTGCGGCACCCATCCTCAGACACCGGCGCAAGGGATTTGCTGACTGTCTAGACGGTTGCCGACAACCGCCTTGGCTTTCTCTACAAGTGCAGTTTAACCTGATGCTCTACTTCTTTAATGGAACTCATTGCCGTAGACCATGAGACTTTCCATTTCTGAGCCAACTGCGCCACCGATACCTTCTCGAGCAACGCCTGATGCGCCAAGTCGAGCTTTGCTCGGTTTGTAAGGGAGTGCCTCGAACTTACAAAGTTTGCCGTCTCTGTCCATGTAACTTGCGGGCAGTCGGGATTGGTGCAGTTCCAAACCCGCTTTTTCCACAATATGACCAGCGGCTTGTCGCCGATTGGCAAATCGCGAATTGTTGAAGTTCTCCGGTCCTTAGGCTCAGCCATGCTCCCGCAGATCGGGCAGAAAACCGGCTTTCTTAGAGTCTCCACTTGCGCAAAAATTTCGTTACCAACGGTGTGGTAATCGATTAGACGCAGCTCTCCAAGGCTTTCAATGGCTCGTTCCACCTCTGATCTCTCGGACATAATATCTCCATTCGATTTCTTTTGACGAGGCCCAAACTCAGTGACACTCTGGGATATATCCGATTAGCTCCCAATCTAGCGCTCATATTGCCCAACGTTAAATCACCGGTGAACCTGAGTTGCATTCACTTACGAGTCTTCCCTTCCCAGGCCATTCTTTGCGTTGCCCACACTTCATGAAATCCTGGAAAATTCCATTCTTAGCCTAGTAAAGGTTTTATCGTGCAATTGAGACAAAATCAAGGGGGGATTTTGCGAGTTTCTCAGAATGACATCCGTTGGCGGAGGTGGACGGGAATCGAACCCGCCGAACGGGGTTCGCCCGTCCCGGCCGCTTTGAAGGCGGGGGAGCCCACCAGGTGCTCATACACCTCCGTTGGTGTTTCTAACTTAGTGATGTTCGGCAGGAAACCATTCAACTGGGAACTGAAAAAGTTGGAAGTTGATATGGCGAATCTCTGATTAAGCCGCTACCCTTTTGGGGTATGAAAAAACTCTTGCTTCTTTTAGTCATCGTGGCCCTTGGCGCAGTAGCCGCCAAGAAGATCAAGGCCACTGTATAACTTCTGAAATCTACCGCCGCTCTAAGGAGTTGCTCTGCGCCGGCTGCATGGGCGCATTCGGTGGCGTGGTTAACTTGCGCCGCCAGGGTTTACTTTATGGCTGGCGGATCTTTTAATTGTGCGTTAACATTGCCGCATTGGCATGACTTCAAGGTGATTTCGCGCCTTGGACTCCTGTTAGCTGGAGGCAGATCGGCCTTGGCGCTGTTTTTTCAATGCCACGCCGGTTGCCGTGGCTAGGCTTGCGACGGCGATGGCTGCGGCGCCAGCTGCAAGAGTCTGAGTCTTTGTACCTTTGCGATCGGCACTTTTCACGTGCACCGGCTTCGTGAACGTTAGAATGTCCCAGCCGTTCTCTTTTGCTCTTTTAGTCAGAACCCGATCTGGATTAACCGCTACTGGGTGTCCCACGGCCTCGAGCATTGGAATGTCCGTATAGGAGTCTGAGTAAGCGTAGCTGTTCTCTAGGGACAGCCCTTTTTCCTTCGCGATCTCTTTCATTGCATCGACCTTGTATGGGCCGTACGCATAGAACTCCATCTCTCCTGTGTATTTCCCGTCAGGATCAATTCTCGACTTGGATCCGATGACTCCGTCTACGTTCAAGAAGTCGCCTAGCGGTGCGAGTATTTCAATCGGAGAAGCGGATACGAGATAAATGGTTCGGCCTTGCTTGCGGTGATATTCCATGAGATCAAGAGCTTCTTGGTAAATAAGCGGCTCGACGATCTCGGAAAGGGTTTTGGTCACGATCTGCGTCACACGGTTTTGATCCCAGCCTTTTGTGAGGTCTAGTACCGTCTCTCGGAGTCTGGCCAGCTTCTGATCGTTAGCCCCGCGGTGGCGGTAGACAAGCTGTGCGTACGCGCTTCGAATGGCAGTTCTGCGAGAGATCAGGCCTTCCTTGTAGAAAGGCGGACCAAACGCCAACATTGAAGCTTTCGCGATTACAGTTTTGTCGAGATCGAAGAAAGCAGCCTCCATACTTTCATCATAAGCTTTCTCGGTAATCTGTGACTTAATTGAAGCTGAACTATTGCTGAATGTGATATCCACTATATGTCAAGCCGTTCCAACGTTGCATTCAGTAAAGCTATAGCAGAGGCTTTACTTAGGGGAGTATTGAGGTTCCCGCACTTGGGGCTTTGAATGCACGAAGGGCATCCATGGTCGCAGCCGCAAGAATCTATGAGTGCTATCGTCTGGCCAATCAGTTGAGATGCGATTTCGTGGGCAAGTTCAGCTATGCCTACGCCTCCGGGATAGCCATCATAGATCGTAATAGTGGCAACTGGTTTGCCAGCTAACTCACGCAGGAACGGGTTGGGATAGAGCAGCTTCGATACTCCGCCGATATCCGATCGGTCACATATCGCGAATATCGGCAGCATGGATATCATCGCGTGCTCTGCCGCATGGAGAGCTCCGGGAAGCTCAAATATTGGGATGGCCTCCAGGGCGTCGGCCATATATTCAAGCCAAAGCGCGTGAGTGTCGAGTATGGTGGGAGCCATGTCGAGCGAGTAGACAGATAAGATTTCGCCCGACGGCGATTGCAGCTGATAGCCGGTAACCGACTGGGTTATTCTGCTTGGCCCCAAACTCAGGGTCACCCCATTTTTCGAATATGTTTGTATCGGTTCCCCGTTCTCGTATGACGTATCGAAGGTGGTCCTCGTCTGCTCTCTGCCCCCAAATGGCTCCACTATTGCAAGATCCTTATCCAGGTCGAGCGAGAGGACTTTGAAACTTTGCCCAAGGTGAAGGTAGATTGCTCCCTCATGAAGGGTGGCTGGAGCCCTGTCGTATTCGATCGTGCCCAGCAGTTCGCCGTCTTCAGCAGATATCATCACCTGCCTGGAGCCGGAGGAGCGCATAGATATGCTCCGATGTGGCGGATTTTGAATATTGGTAGCGTAAACCCCACTTCGGAAGGTAATTTGGCCTTCTGCTTGGAGTTCGTTGATCACTTTTTTGACTGCATCCGAGCTCCCGGGGGATGGACCGGCGAATTGTGCGAGTTCGCTGGGCAGAAGAGGACTTTCGAAACTTGCCGCTCGAAGGTGTTCCTTCAAAATGTGTTGGTTGGACGGATTGATGATTGCGCGTTCGAACCCTCTCGAGATGATCGAGTCCGGATTGGCACCGATCCACTGGTCCAGGGCATCGGGACAGCAGACGAGGATGGCGGCGCTGTGATTTCCGCTGCGGCCGACCCGGCCGATCTGTTGTCTGAAGGATGAGAAAGTCCCAGGGAAGCCCGCAATTACGGCAGCATCGAGATGGCCTAAATCCAACCCGAGCTCCATCGCCGAAGTTGATACCAAAAGTCTGGTTTTGCCCTCGGCAACCAGCTGTTCAATACTCCTGCGTTGTCCGGGAAGGTAGCCGCCTCTGTATGAAAGGACATCGAACTCATCAACGCTGGCGAGCAACTCTCGCGCTTCGTTGGCAATGACTTCGCTGAGGCGGCGGGATCGCACAAAGGTGATGACCTTGTGCTGTTTTGCGGCAAGGTGGGAAGATATAATGGCTGCCGCCCTGGAATAAGAAGAACGCGTTCCTGTATCCGCATCCAGTAGCGCAGGCATCCAAACGGCCACTGTTTTAGCAGCTTGAGGTGAAAAGTCTTCTTCGATGACGACAACTGCTTGATTGATCAGGGTCGAGCAGATTTGCGCTGCATTTGCGATGGTGCCGGAGGTAAACACGAACTGAGGATCCGCGCCGTAAATACGCGCTATTCGTACGAGGCGTCGCATAAGGTTGGCAACATGCGATCCAAAGATTCCCCTATAAACGTGGGCCTCGTCGATTACAACGAAGTCCAGTCCCGAGAGGAGGGCATGGTACTGTCCGTGATTGGCAAGTATTGCAGAATTGACCATCTCAGGATTGGTCAGCCAGACGTCGGCGTATCTTTTCGTGTTGAGCCTCTGTTCGGAGCTGCTGTCACCATCGAATGTGCTAACCAAGACGCCGGGAAGCCTCAATTTGGACCAGCTTTTGATCTGGTCCTGCGCCAATGCCTTGGTCGGATGAATCACCAGGGCCTTGGGGCGCTGGCTCCGTTTCTTTGAGGAAAGGATAGCTTTTGCCACCGGTAGTTGGTAGCAGAGAGACTTGCCTGACGAAGTGGAGGTGGCAATCGCTACGTTAGAGCCCTGGTCAATAAGATCGAGCGCGTTGATCTGATGCTTGTACAGTCCTTTCGGAAAGATGCTCTTCGTAACCTCTCTGTAGAAGCTGTCGCGGGGGATTTGAAAAACTCCATTTCGCTCAGGAATTTCCCTGATGAACGCGAGTTCGCCGTTTCCATCGAGCACCGGCGAATCCGCCAGATGTCTCAGCTCCTCGGTAAAGTCCACCTGAAGTTCCTAGCTTCCTCCCACAAGAAGGTGCTTTACCTGCTCCTCGGTGTCGGCTGTCACAAGAGCGAGAACCTCGTCTCCGATTCTTAGGATCGTGTCTCCGCGCGGGACTACGAGGTTATCGGACCTAACGACCGCTACTATGGTTGCACCCTTCGGTATCCCAATGTGGGCGATCTCGCGGTCCACGGCCGGCGAATCTTCGGCCAGGGTCACTTCGACCAACCTAGCACCCGATTGTTCGAACGACAGCAGCCGCACCAGGGTGCCAACGCTCACTGCTTCCTCAACCAGCGATGACAAAAGATGGGGCGTCGAGACGGCCACGTCCACGCCCCAGCTTTTGTTGAAAAGCCAGTGATTTTTCGGGTGGTTCACCCGCGCCACCACCCGCGGCACCATGAACTCTTGCTTAGCTAAGAGCGACACGACCAAATTGTCTTCGTCGTCACCGGTTGCGGCCACCATGACGTCAGCATCAGCAACTCCTGCTTTGTGTAGGGACGAGACCTCACAGGCGTCGGCGACCACCCAAGTGCAGTTGATCTGCTTGCTCAATTTGGCAACGAGCTGGTCATCCTGCTCGAGCACGAGAACTTCGTGGCCAGCATTGTGGAGGTCCTCCGCTATGAATGAACCCACGTTGCCCGCACCTGCAATGACTACTTTCATTTTGCCGCCTTGTGCGAGAGTTTCGCGTCAAACTCTCCAAGAGTGGAGCGCTCTACGAGGATATGAAGTACGTCGCCCTCTTGCCCAACCAGATCCGGCGTTGAAAAGCGGGCGACATTTGCCCTGGTAACCATGACCACCCTAGCTTGCTTGTTGTTCAGAGACTCGATCT